>NZ_JBMDXT010000065.1:0-6754 GCF_048594475.1 Nakamurella sp.
GGGCGAACGCCGGTGGCAGGCGGCCCAGCGCGCCGGTCTGAGTACGATCGCCGCGATCGTGCGCCGGACCCAGGACGCCGACATGCTGCGGGACGCCCTGCTGGAGAACATCCACCGGGCGAACCTCAATCCTCTGGAAGAGGCCGCGGCCTACCAGCAGTTGCTGGAGGAGTTCGACGTGACCCAGGAGGAGCTGGCCTCCCGCATCGGGCGGAGCCGGCCGGTCATCTCGAACACGATCCGGCTGCTCAAGCTGCCGATCGCGGTCCAGCGTCGGGTGGCCGCGGGCGTGCTCTCCGCCGGGCACGCCCGAGCGTTGCTGGCGCTCAACGACCCGGAGGACCAGGAACAGTTGGCCGCCCGGATCGTCGCCGAGGGGCTCTCCGTCCGGGGGACCGAGGAGGCCGTCACTCTCATCATCGGGCGATCGACGCCGCGACGCCGGGCAACGCCGCCGAAGCGGACGATCCCGGGGCTGGAGAACCTGGCCGGCGCACTGTCGGATGCGTTCGACACCCGGGTCCGGCTCGAGCTGGGTCGCACCAAGGGACGCATCGTGGTGGAGTTCGCCACCCAGGACGATCTCCGGCGCCTGGTCGCGGTGATGGCGCCGTCGGCGATCGATGCCGCCGGACGCCGAGCTACTGGATAGTCACACTATCTATTTGCTGGGCGGCGGCTCGACCGCCCGTCCCGCCCGCCTATCCTGGTCGGGGCGGTCGGGACGGGCCGTCGCCTCCTGTCCCGCGCGAGGTGCGGGCAGCATCCGGGTCGGCGAGGGAGCGGTGTGACGCGAGCGCTGGTGCCACTGTCGATGTCGACGATCGGGTTGATCCCGAAGTGCTGCCGCGCCTGTGTCGCCTGGGAGTTGGAGGCGTCCGCCGCCCGCCTGGCGGCCCACGCCGGGGAGGCCGAGTTCGAGAAGGAGATCTGGCTGTCCGGGGTCATGCTGACCTGGGGCTCGGCCGGCCAGATCGTCACCGTGGACGACGAGCCGGTCGGCTTCGCGCTGTTCGCCCCGCCGACGGCCGTACCCGGGGCGGCCGCGTTCCCGACGGCTCCGGTCTCGCCGGACGCCGTTCTGTTGACCACCGGACGGATCGAGCCGGCCTACCGCGATCAGGGCTTGGGCCGCTACCTGATGGAGGGCGTCATCCGCGAGCTCACCCGCCGCGGGGTGCGCGCCATCGAGCTCTTCGGCCGGGAGGGCGGCCCCGCGCCGGCCGCGGCCCCCGACGCGCTGCCGGACCTGAGCCTGGCCGACCTGCTGGGGACCGAGCACCCGGTGGGTGAGGACGACGTCCCGTCCTGCGTGCTGCCGGCGGGCTTCGCCCGCGCGGTCGGCTTCACCGACGTCAAGCCGCACCACCGGTACCCGCGTCTGCGGTTGGAACTCGGCCGTGATCTCGGCTGGAAGGCCCAGGTCGAGGCCGCGCTGGAGGAACTGTTCGCCAGTGTCTCGATCCCGGCCTCGCCCCCGCCCGCGGTCCGCGAGCTGGTCGGCGCCGGGACGAACCGGCGGCGACCGAACGGCCGGGCCGCCACCGGCGGGGCGGACCCGGGTTAGGCCGAGTCGCGGATGCGCCGCTCGTGGGCGAGCAGATCGGAGAACGTGAACGTTCCGGTGTGCGGGTCGTCCCGGCCGTCCAGGTAAAGGCGCTTGACGGCCACCAGCATGCCGTCGGCCAGCTGGTTGCGGAACTCGGAGGACACCAGGCGGCCGCGCTCGGCGGGGTTCGACAGGTACCCCATCTCGACCTGGATCGCCGGCATCCGGGTCAGCCGCAGGATGTCCCATGGGCGGTGGTGCACCCGACAGTCCGCGAACCGGGTCCGGGCGACCAGCTCGCGCTGGACGAGGCCGGCCAGGGTCTCGCCGACCGTGGAGGTGGCCCCGGAATCGGTGCCGAAGTGGAACGTCGCGATACCGCAGGCATGCGGCGAGGCCGACCCGTCGATGTGCAGGCTGAGCAGCAGATCCGCGCCGACGGAGTTCGCGAACGCCGCCCGCTCCTCCTGCGAGGGGTTTTCGTGCGCGCCCCGGGTGAGCACGACCGACATGCCGGCGGTGACCATGCGCGAGCGCAGCCGCTGGGCGATGTCGAACGTGAGGTCGGCGGCCCGGACCTCGCCGCAGGTCCAGCCGGCGTCGTCGGCGCCGTGCGCCGGGTCGATGACGATCCGCTTGCCGTGCAACCGCGGCCCGGCCTGCCGGACCAGCTGGTACTCACGCAGGTACTGCGGCCGGCCGCCGGTGACCATGCGGCCGATCCGGTTGAGCTCCTTGTACGTCTGCGCGCCGAACACGCCGTCGTCGGCCAACCCGCGGTGCCGCTGGAAGTCGCGCACCGACTGCTCGGTCAGCGGGCCGAAGATGCCGTCCGGCCGGCCCGTGTTGTAGCCCATCTCGGCCAGCCGGGTCTGCAGCGCCATCACGTCGTCGCCGGTGGTCGCCACCGACAGGGTGTGCGACAGGGTGCGCGAGCCCAGCGTCCACCGCGCGTCGGTCAGCGACCGGGCGGTCACCGGCCCCACGATGCCGTCGGCGATCAGCCCGCGGCGCTGTTGGAAGTCCCGGATGGCCCGGTCGACGGCGTCGTCGAACTCGACCTGCATGCGGTCCGAGCCGTTGAGGCCGGGTAGCAGCTGCAGGCTCGCCAATGCGTCCCGCAGGTCGGCCACCGCCGGCCCTCGATCTCCGCGCCGCAGCAGCATCGCTCTCCCTGAAGTCTCGTCGGGCGAACCCGGTCGGTTCACCCTCGGCAGTCGGACGACCACCCTTTCGACTGACGCATCAGCCGCGGGCGGGTTCACATCGGCCTCGCAGTCGTCTCTCACAGTTCGGCCGCCGGGGCCCGCGCCGCCCATCATTGTGCCCCCGTTGCGGCCGGATGCCCGTCATTCCGGGCGGGCGTCATCCGGGAGGGGCGACCGGCGGGATCCGGACGGGGTGAGCTGTCGGACCCGGCTCGAAGTCGGCATCCCGGGCGAAACCACCCCGAAACGCCGACCGCCGCCGACCGGATCCGATCCGATCGGCGGCGGGAGGACGGTCCGGCTCAGGCCAGGACGTCCGCGAACTCCTTGAGCAGGGCCGCCTTCGGCTTGGCCCCGACGACCTGCTTGACCGGCTTGCCGCCCTTGAACACCAGCATCGTCGGGATCGACAGGATCTGGTACTGCTGGGCGATCTGCGGGTTGGCGTCGATGTCCAGCTTGGCGACGGTGACCTTGTCCTCGTGCTTGGCCGCGATCTCCTCGAGGATCGGCGCGACCATGCGGCACGGGCCGCACCATTCGGCCCAGAAGTCCACGATCACGGGCTTCTCGGACTGCAGGACGTCGGTGGTGAAGCTGTCGTCGGTGACCTTGACGGTGGCCATGATGAACCTCTCTGTCGGTGCTGGTGGCGGTGTCGGGTTGCGCGGGTGGGTGGTGGTCGGGCGGGTCAGACGCTCAACGCGTCCGAGAACTCGGCCCGCGGTTCGTCGGGCATCGGATCGGTCGGGTGCGCGGCCCCGATCACCTCCGCGCCCTCGGGGGCCGGGTGGGCGGCCAGGTAGTGCTGGGCGTCCAGCGCGGCCGCGCAGCCGCTGCCGGCCGCGGTGATCGCCTGCCGGTAGGTGTGGTCGACCAGGTCGCCGCAGGCGAACACGCCCGCCACGCTGGTCCCGGTGTTGGCGATCGCCTCCACGTGATGGCCGGTCAGGACGTAGCCCTCCTGGTCGACCGTGACCTGGTCGCGGAACAGCTCCGACCGCGGATCGTGGCCGATCGCCACGAACAGGCCGGTCGCGGCCAGTTCCGTCTGCTCGCCGGTCCGGGTGTCGGTGACGGTGACGCCGGTCAGGCTGGTCTCACCGTGCAGCGCACTGACCACCGCGTTGGTCAGCCACTTGATCTTCGGGTCCTTGCGGGCCCGCTCGATCATGATGGCGCTGGCCCGGAACTCCTCACGGCGGTGCACGATCGTCACCGACCGGGCGAACCGGGTGAGGAACGTCGCCTCCTCCATCGCCGAGTCCCCCCCGCCGACGACCAGGATGTCCTGGTCGCGGAAGAAGAAGCCGGCACAGGTGGCGCAGGCGGACACGCCGCGGCCGACCAGGCGCTGCTCCTCGGGCAGCCCGATGTAGCGGGCCGCCGACCCGGTGGCCAGGATCACCGCGCGGGCCCGGTGCACGGTCCCATCCACGGTCACCGTCTTGACGGGGCCGGACAGGTCGACCGCCTCGGCGTCCACCGTGCGCAGGTCGGCCCCGAACCGCTCCGCCTGCTCGCGCATCTGCGCCATGAGCTCGGGGCCCATGATGCCGGCCGGGAAGCCGGGGAAGTTCTCCACCTCGGTGGTGTTCATCAGCGCACCGCCGTAGGTGTAGCCCTCGAACACCAGCGGCTTGAGCTCGGCGCGGGCCAGGTAGATGGCCGCGGTGTAGCCGGCCGGCCCGGAGCCGACCACGATCACGTCGTGCACGCGGTCGCCGTCGACGGAGACCGGCCCGTCCGCAACCGGCGCGACGGCGGCCTGGACGCCCGGGATGGACACGAACTGGTTCACGACATCTCCCTCACGCAGCGACCGGGCACCGGTCCCGCCCGGTCCGTCCGACCCGGCGGCCGCCCGATGATGGCTGCTGCACGATGATAGGGCGGGCCCGTGCCGGCGCCCGCGTCTGCAGTCCGCTCAACGCCCTGGACGGGACAATATTCCCGCGTCAGCTGCCGGTGACGGTGATCTCGTTGATCTTCGACTGGAACTGGTTGTCCGGCGTCTGGCCCATCTTCACGACGTAGACGATGAGGTACTTCGACGACGGCGCGTTGCTGATGTCGACGGTGGCGACGCCGTCGTTGACCATCGCCCAGCCGAGCTTGGTGGTCGAGTCGACCGGCCCCGGCTTGAGCGAATCGGCCGTCCGGACCTCGACGACCGTGCCGTTGGTGGCGCTCTTGACGGTGACCTGCGTCGGGCTGACGGCTCGCTCGAGCTCGAGGGCCAGACCGACCCCGGACTTAAGGGTGGGGAACTGCTGCTTGTACACCCAGGTCAGCCAGAACGAGCCCTCGTTGCCGTCGAACGCCCGGTCGACGTAGTCCTTGTAGTCCGGGGTGCCGTCGCCCTCCGGGTCGTACACCGCGCCGGCCACGATCGGCACCGCGGCGGGTGCGGCCGGGCCGGCCGTGGTCGACGCCGCCGTGGTCGGGGCGGCCTCGGCCGGGCTGGGGGCGGTGGACGCCGCGGTCGCCGAGTCGATCATCGGCAACTCCTCCGGCGCGCTGTTCTGGATCGACGCGGTGAACTGGTTCACCAGGCCGCCGAGCGCGACCATGATCAGGATCGCGAACACGGCCAGGACGACGCCGGCCAGGCTCAGCTTGGCCCGGCGTTCGCGGATCAGCCGGCGATCGGCGGCCGACAGGGGCCGGTTCTCCGGCGGCGGGGGCGCGTCCGCGACGCCCGGGGCGGTCTCGGGGCTGCGCAGCAGGGCGGCGATCGCGCCGACCGCGTGGATGCCGTCCGGCTCCTCCGGGTGCAGGGCGCGCTCGGCCAGGGCCGACAGCGCCTCCGGCACGGTCGCGACGACCTCGTCGGCCGGCACCTCGCGAGCCAACCGGGTGGGCGCCGGGGGCAGCGGCACCGGGCCGTCGCCGGCGGTGCCCGGCGCGGCCAGCGGCCAGGTCCCGGTGAGCATGAGGTACAGCAGCCCGCCGATGGCCCGGATGTCCTGGTCGGGGGTGGCCGAGGCGTGGGCGATGACGTGGGACAGCCGGACCTGGCCGTCGAAGTTCACCCGGACCAGCGACGGGTGGATGGCGCCCAGGGACACGCCGTTGCGGTGGGCCTCGGCCACCGCCTCGGACAGCTTGGCGGTGATCGACGCGGCGACGTCGGCGTCCAACGGCCCGCCGGAGACCAGATCGGTCAGGGTGGCGCCGTCCACCCACTGCCCGACGACGTAGGACTGGCCGTGGTCGGTGCCGACATCCAGGGTCTGCGGCAGGCCGACGTGGTGCAGCTTGCCGGCCCGCAGGGTGCGGGCCACGGTGGCCGAGGTGCCCGTCGTGTCGGGCAGGATCGTCACGGCCATGTCCCGCGGCAGCACCGCGTCCTTGGCCCGCCAGAACCACTGGCCCGCGCCGTCCGAGGCGATCAGGTTGACCAGCCGGTACCGGCCGCCGACCATCATCCCGGGCTTGAGCGGGGAATCCGCCGCGCCCGCCGGGTCGGTTCCGTCCCCGGTGTCGGCGCCGGGTGCGCTCGCGGCACCGGTGGTGTCGATCGCGGCCCTCTCGATGCCGGTGGTGTCGCCGGCGGTGTCCGGGCCGGTGGGGCCGGTCGAAGCATCGCCGGCGGACTCCGCCAGGTCGCTGCGCCGGACTTCGGTCGTCGCCTCCGGATCCTCCGGCCGGGCATCGACGTTCTCGGCATCGACGGCGGGCCCTCCGCTGAGGTTCTCGGACACCGTTTCGGACACCTGCTCCCTGCTCGTGGACGAGGACGACGGCCCGGCCGGTCCCGTGGAGCGGGCCGTCGCCGTCGGGGCGGCGCCCGCGACCGCGGGGTCGGCCCCCACGAGCGTGCCATGCCCGTCGTTCCGGACGCGTGTGGACGCGACCGGGTTGCCGTGCTCGTCGGCTCCGGCCGGCGGGTGCCCGGCGGGGGCGACCGCGGCGCCGCGGCGCCGGGGCCGGCCGGGCAGCCGGGCCGCGAGCCGCCGGCGCAGCGGATCGAGTTCCTCGACCCGCAGCAGCA
>NZ_JBMDXT010000066.1:0-20775 GCF_048594475.1 Nakamurella sp.
CCCCCCGGACTCCCGGCGCCCGCCCCCCCCGGGCACCCCGTACACCCCGCCGGGGGGCGCGGCCCGCTGGGGGGCGCGCCCCCCCCCCCCGCGGCCGGGGGCCCCCACGGCCAGGGGTGCACCGGGCAGCCGCAGGCCCGATCGGTCCGTCGCCGCGGCCTCCAGATCCGCCGGTTGCCAGCTGATCTCGTCCGGTTCGAGGTCCGCGATCAGGCGGCGCAGCAGTGTCCGGCCGGCCGGCGCGAGGATGTCGGTGACCATCAGTGCTCCTGCACCCCCAGATGCGCCAGCAGTTCTGCGCGCAGGCTCACGAATGCGGGGTCGGCCACCTCGCGCGGCCGGGCCAGCCCCACCCGGGCCTGATGGGCGATGACGCCGTCGCGCATCACCAGCACCCGATCCGCCAGCTTGATGGCCTCCTCCACGTCGTGGGTGACCAGCAGGACGGCGCAGCGGTGCAGGGTCCACAGGTCGGCCACCAGGGCCTGGGCGGTGAGCCGGGTCAGGGCGTCGAGCGCCGAGAAGGGCTCGTCGAGCAGCAGCAGGTCGGGTTCGCGCACCAGGGCACGGGCCAGGGAGGCGCGCTGGGCCTCGCCGCCGGAGAGCACCTTGGGCCAGACGTCGCTGCGGTGGGTCATGTTGACCTCGGCCAGCGCGGCCTCGGCCCGGGCCCGATCGGGCCGGCCGGGCAGGCCGAGCACGACGTTGCGCCACACCTTCTTCCACGGCATCAGCCGGGGTGACTGGAAGGCGACGGCCCGCCGGGTGGCGACCTCGACGGTGCCGGTGATCTCCCGGTCCAGGTCGGCCAGCACGCGCAGCAGCGTGCTCTTACCGCAGCCGCTGGCGCCGAGCAGGACGACGAACTCCCCGGGGGCGATGTCCAGGTCCAGGTCGTGGATGACCGCCCGGTCACCGAACCGTTTGGTCAGCCCGCGGACCTTGACCGCGTACGGGGCGGCGGGCGCCGGACCGTCGATGACCGGCCGGGCGGTCGTGCGCTCGGTCGGGACGCTCAGGTCCCGGTGAAAGACGGTCGCCATGCCAGCAACACCCTCTCCAGCAGTCGGACGAACAGGTCGGCCAGCAGGCCGAGGACGGCGTAGAGCACCAGGCAGAGCACGATCGTGTCGGTCTCGAAGAACTCCCGGGCGGTGTTCACCAGGAACCCGATACCGGTGGTGGCGTTGATGGTTTCGGCGAAGACGAGGATGAGCCAGGACACGCCGATGGAGTACCGCAGGCCGACCAGCCCGCTGGGCACCGCGGCGGGCAGGATGACGTGCCGGATGAGGCCGGCCTTGTTCAGGCCGAGGGTGCGGCCGGCCTCGACCAGGGCCGGGTCGGTGCCGCGGATGCCGGCGAACAGGTTCAGGTACAGCGGGAAGAACACGCCGAGGGCGATGAGGATCAGCTTCGGCTGGTCGCCGATGCCGAACCAGATGATCAGCAGCGGGATGAGCCCGACCACCGGGACGGTCCGCAGCATCTGGATCGGCGCGTCGATGATGTCCTCGCCGACCTTGAACAGCCCGGCGATGAGCGCGGCGACCAGGGCCGCGGTCACGCCGAAGAACAGGCCGAGACCGACCCGCTGGGCGGATGCCAGGATCGCCTGCTGCAGCTCGCCGGTGGCCAGCAGTTCACCCGCCTTGGCGATCACCTTCTGCGGCGGGGCCAGGGTGTTCGACGAGAGCCAACCGGCAGCGCTGGCCACGTACCAGAGCAGGATCAGCAGCAGCGGGCTGATGGCCTTGACGACCCAGCGGGGCAGCCGAGCGGTGCGTTGCGAGCGGCCCTTGCGTGGCCGTCCGCTGATGGTGGTCAGCGGGATGATCCGGTGGGCGTCGCGCTCGGTCCCGGCCGGCGGCGCCGGCCGCCCCGGGTCCACCGGGGCGGCCGATGCGGTCGATGCGGTCGATACAGCGGGGACCGGGGCCGACAGATCAGCCGTTGACATACTCGCCCTCGATCGCGCTGAGCTCGGGATCGAAGGAGGAGGACCAGAAGTCGCCGATCTGGAAGGTCGTGGTCAGGATCCCGGCCTTGACGAACGTGTCCAGGATGTCCTGCTGCGAGGCGATCGCCGCGTCCGACGTCGGCACGAACTTGCTCGGCCGCTGCGCCTCGCCCTCGGTGAAGGTGGCCCGGGCCTGCTCCACCGGCTGCTTGGTCTGCTCGGCGATCACCGCCGCCCAGGCGTCCGGATTGGCCCGGGCCCAGTTGAAGGCGCGCTGCAGCCGCGAGAAGTAGTCGGCGATGGCGGCGTGCTTGGCCGGGTCCTGCGCCGTCGCCGGCGTGGAGACGTAGACGAAGTTGCCCGACAGGATGTCCCGCGCGTCCACGACGGTGGTCGCGCCCTTGGCGTGGGCCGAGATGATCGCGTTGCCGTACGAGGCCAGCGCGTCGACCTGGCCGGACAGCAGCGCGGCCAGCCCGTCGCTGGTCGACAGCGGAACGGCCTCGATGTCCGACCAGGTCAGTCCGGCCGACTCCAGGGCCTTGAGCAGGAAGTAGTGCGCGGTGGTGTTCTGCACGTAGGCGACCTTCTTGCCCTTGAGGCCGGCCGCGTCCTTGATGTCGCTGCCCTCGGGGGCCACGATCTCCTGGGTCAGGGTGTTCCCCTCCCGAACCGCGATGATCGCCAGGGAGCCGGGCCCGCCGGACTGCGCGGCGAAGATCGGCGGGATCTCGCTCGCGCTGGCCAGGTCGATCGCCCCGGCGCCCAGCGCCTCCAGCTGGAGGTTCCCGCCCTGGAACAGGCTGAAGTCCGTGCCGTAGGGGGTGTCGGCCAGGCCCGCCTTCTCCAGGAGCAGTTGTTGCTGCTTCCAACCGGTTTCGCCGATGCGCAGGGTCACCCCGGACAGGTCGGTGCCGGCTGCGGCCGGCGAGACCGAGCCGCTGGACGCCGATTCCGGGGTCGACGAGCCGGCCGGCGCGCTGCCCGACGAGCTCGAGCAGGCGGCCAGGAGCGTCAGGACGGCGCCGATCGCGGTGGCGGTGGCCGTGACGGTGGCGAGGCGCCGCAACAGCGGGCGTCTGGTCATCGGGTGGTGCCTTTCTGGTGCCCGGGCGGTGCCCGGTCGGGAGGATTGCGCGGCGGCGCGGGTTGGGGGGAGGCCGGCGGCGCCGCCCCGTCGCAGGAACGGGGCGGCCCATCCGGTGGAGTGCAGAACGGGAGCCGGCGATGGCTCCGGCGCTCGACGGCGGACCCGGGCAGGGTCCGGCGCCGTCAGGACGGTCGTTCGCCGACGGTCAGGCGGAACAACAGAGCGCGCTGGACACGCGCTGGAGGTCGACGTGGCGGCGGCGGATCCAGGCCGCGGCCGACTCGGTCGCGACCGGGCGCCGCTCGGCGCGGCTCAGGCGATTCGGCACGTCACGACCCCTCTTCGGTCAGGGGCTCGGTGTCGAGCCCGCGCTTGCGAAACCAACGGTTCCGCCAGGTCCTCATCCGGAGCACCCCACCGCGGTGGGAGGGTTGCTGCCCAGCGAGCCGGAGCTTGTCGCTGGAACTCATGACCTCTCAATCAATGTAGGCGACGTGGTCGATCCCGGTCAATCCGCCTGGGCGGATCGGTCGGGCGTCACACCCGCGGCAGGGGCCGGCCGTGAGCGGTCCGGACGTCCCTCCAGAAGTTCCCGGACCAGCGATGAGACCACGGCTTTCAGGCTGCCGCCGGCGGCCTGGGCCACCTGCAGTTGGCGCTGGTAGCTGGCGCCGTGCTCCACGATCTCCAGCACGTCCATCAACTCGGACGTGCAGCCGAGGTCCGAGGCGATCGGCTCAAGGGCCGGCACCAGGGCCCGAAGGTCGTCGGTGACCAGCTCCTCGTCCCCGGCGGGATTCCGGATGATGATGGCGTCCATCCCGTACCGTGCCGTCCGCCACTTGTTCTCGCGCACGAACCACGGTTGCAGAGCCGGGATGCGCCTCCCCGCATCGAGTTCCCGGGAGAAGTGCTCGACCAGGCACTGGGTGAGGGCGGCGACGGCACCGATCTCGTTCGCCGTCGAGATTCCGTCGAAAGTGCGGACCTCGATGGTGCCCCAACGTGGCGACGGCCTGATGTCCCAGCGCAACTCGCTCAGGACGTCGATCACCCCGGTGCGGGTCAGGTCGTCGACGAGCGCTTGGTACTCCGACCAGTTCGACAGCTGGGGCGGCAGACCGGCCGTCGGCAACTGCTGGAACATCAGGGCCCGGTTCGAGGCGTAACCGGTCGTCTCGCCGGCCCAGAACGGGCTGGAGGCGCTGAGGGCCTGGAAGTGCGGCAGGTAGGTGAGCAGGCCGTCGATGATCGGCAGCACTTTGTCCCGGTCGTCCACCGCGACGTGGACATGCACGCCCCAAATCATCATCTGCCGGCCCCACCAGCGCGTCCTGTCGATCAGCGTGGCGTAGCGGTCGTTGCCCGGGGTGACCTGCTGCTGGAACCACTGGCTGAACGGATGGGTGCCTGACGACATCAACTGCACGCCCATCGGCTCGGCCAGCCGATGGACCCGTTCCACCATCCGGGTCAGGTCCGTCACGGCGTTGGCCGCCTTGTGGTGCGGGGCACTGACGATCTCGACCGTGTTCGTCAGCAACTCGCCGGTGACGTGCGGGAACGCGGTCGGCGGCCCGAGGCGGCCCAGCAGGTCGGGAGCGGCGGGCGACAGTTCCCCGGACCGCCGGTCGACGCACGCGATCTCCCATTCCAAGCCGAGCCGGGAACGCTCGGATCGCGCGAAGTCGATCGTGCTCATCGGGTCATTAAAGCAGCGGGTCGGGTCGGTTCCGGGGGGCGGCGGCACCAACCCGCAACGGTGGGACGGGCCCGGGAATATGCCGTCCTCCGGCGCGGTTGCGGTGGTGCACGCCAGGGGAATCGGGCGCCGCCGGAAGCCGGGGGCGTGGTCCGTTCCCGCCGGGAGAGGAGATCGGACATGTCCGCAGTGGTGTTCCACGAGTTCGGTGGCCCGGAGGTGCTGCGCCTCGAGGAGGTGCCGGAGGTCCACCCCGGCCCCGGGCAGGTCCGGGTGGCGGTGCGCGCCTCGAGCGTGAACCCGTTGGACTGGAAGGTGCGGGCCGGCTTCATGGCCCAGGGCAAGCCGCTGGACGGCATGGGCACCGTCGGGTTCGACGCGGCCGGGGTCGTCGACGAGATCGGCGAGGGAGTCACCGATGTGGCCGTCGGCGACGACGTGTTCGGGCTCGGCTCCGGCACGGCCGCCGATCAAGCCGTCCTGGAGGTGTGGGCGGCCAAGCCGGCGTCGGTCGACTGGGCCGTCGCGGCGGCCGCGGGCGTGGCCGGGGAGACCGCCATCCGGGCGCTCGATCTGGTCGGGGTGGGGCCGGGCACGTCGGTCCTGGTGGACGGCGGAGCCGGCGGCGTGGGCGCGGTCGTGGTGCAGGTGGCGCTGGCGCGCGGCGCCCGGGTGATCGCGACGGCCGGGGCGGACAACCAGGACTACCTTCGGGAGATCGGGGCAACCCCGCTGCGGTACGGCGACGGGCTGGCCGAGCGGGTGCGTGAGATCGCCCCCGACGGGGTCGATGCGGTGGTCGACATCGCCGGCAAGACCGCGCCTGCCGTCCTGGTCGGGCTGGTGCCCGCCGCGTCGCAGGTGGTGACCATCGCCAACTTCGGCGCCGGCGAGGCGGGGGTTCAGGTCACGGCCGGTCGATCGCCCCGTGCCCTGGAGGCGCTGGAGACGATTGGCGGCCTGCTGGCCGAGGGCAAGCTGGTGATCAAGGTGCAGACCTTCCCCTTCGCGCGGGCGACGGAGGCCCACCGGATCAGCGAGGGCGGGCACGTCCGTGGGAAGCTGGTGCTGATTCCGGAGGGATGACCACCCGCCGCCACCGGTCGCGCGGACTCGGTTCGTCCCGGGACGGCCGGCGGTGCGCCGGCCGCCGTCCCGGTGGAAGGAGTGCACGTGCCCATCCCTGGGAAACCGCTGCGGCGGCTGGGGTTTCTGACCATCGGACTGTTCGACCCGGCCGATCCGGCCGCCGGTCACCGGGCCACCCTGGAGATCATCGAGCTCGGCGAGCGGCTGGGCCTGGACAGCGCCTGGCTGCGGCACCGGCATCTGCAGTACGGCATCTCCTCGCCGGTCGCTGTGATGGCGGCCGCCGGGCAGCGCACCGATCGCATCGAGCTGGGGACGGCGGTGACCCCGCTCGGCTGGGAGAACCCGTTGCGGCTGGCCGAGGATCTGGCCACCGTCGATCTGCTCTCCGGTGGGCGGATCAACCCGGGCGTGAGCGTGGGAGTGCCGATGCAGTACGAGCACCTCAAGTCCGCGCTCTACCCGGACACCGCCGAGGTGGAGGATTTCACCTACACCCGGGTCGAGCGCCTCCTGGCCTTCCTCGAGGGACGCCCGGCCTCGGACTTCGCCGGGCGCGAGGGCTTCGAGGAGTTCTCCGACCGCGTCCAGCCGCACTCGCCCGGTCTCCGGGACCGGATGTGGTACGGCGCCGGCAGTCTGCGATCCGCCCGGTGGGCGGGGGCGCATGCGATGAACCTGCTCTCGAGCAGCGTCGTCTTCGGCGAGCCCGGCGGCCCCACCGACTTCGCCGAGATCCAGCGCGAGCAAATCCGGGCGTTCCGGGCCGCCCATCCGGCCGGATCCGCGGCCCGCGTGTCCCAGGGACTGGTGGTGATCCCGACCGACTCCGCGACCGTCGAGCAACGCGACCGCTACCACGCCTACGTGCAGGCCCGCACGCCGCGCACGGCCGGGCCCCAGGGGTCGCGCGGCATGCTGTTCGCGCGCGACCTCGTCGGGAGCAGCGAGCGGATCGCTGAGGAGCTGTACGCGCACGCGGGGTTCCGCGAGGTCGACGAGGTTGCCTTCGCGCTGCCGTTCTCCTTCGCCCACGGCGACTACGTGCAGATCCTCACCGACATGGCCACCCGGCTCGGCCCGGCGCTCGGGTGGCGTCCCGCCGGCTGACCCCGGCGGCCGGTCCGATCACCGTCGACCGGCGCACGACACGCAGCGGGTGGCGGTGGGCAGCACCGCCAGTCGCTCGGCGGCGATGGCGCCGCCGCACCGTTCGCAGATCCCGTAGCGCCCGGCATCGAGATCGGCCAGTGCCCGGTCGACGTCGCGGACGCGCTGCCGGGCGGCCCGGTGCATGCCGTCGACGCGGAACCACTCGGCGGACAGCGGCGAACCCTCGGGGTCGTGTTCGTCATCATCCGACCGGTCGGCCCGCAGCTGCCGGATCGCCAGCAACGCCCGGTGACGCGCATCGAGCTCGTCGACCAACTGCGCGCGCAGCTGCTCGAGGGCCCGGCGCGGGTCGGAATCGTCATCGGTCACCGGGGCGGCCCACCCCCGTCCGGTCGCTCGCGGGCCAGTCGTTCTCCGGGGACCGACCCTACCCCGGTCGGTGGCCCGTCAGAAGGCGGACGCCAGGCGCCGAGCCGCTTCCCGCAGCTCGTCCGGCGTCCGATCCCCGTAGGCGAGGCGCAGATGGCGGGACGACTCCCAAGTGTCGGGGCCGGACGCGAAGAATGCACCCTGCTGATAGAGCACCCCGGCATCGGCGGCGCGGGCGGCGAGGGCGGCGGCGTCGACCCGATCGTCGGTCAGCCGCGGCCAGAGGAAGAGCCCGCCCTCGGGCCGGGTGATCCGGAAGGCGCCAGGGGCCTCGGCCGCCAGGGCGTCGGCCAGCGCGAGCGACCGCTCCCGGTAGAGGCGTCGGGCCGGCGCGAGCACCGTGTCGAACCAGGCCGGGTCGGCGAGCAGCAGGTGCTCGAGCAGCGCCTGCGTGACCGTGGAGGTATGACCGTCCAGACGGTTGCGCAGCCGGACGATGGGAGTGACCAACGGCTCGGGCAGCACCAGCCAGCCCACGCGCCACCCCGGGCCGAGCGTCTTGGTGAAGGTGTTGACCACGATCGTCCGGTCGGATCCGTGGAAGGTGGCCAGCCCCTGATCCTGACCGGCGAATCGCAGGTCCCGGTAGGGGTTGTCGATCAACAGCCAGAACCCGTACTGCTCGGCCAGGTCGGCCAGGGCCCCCCGTCGCCGCGCGGTCAGGGTGCCCTGGGACGGATTGTGGAAGTCGGGCACCGTGTACAGCGCGCTGATCCGCTCGCCGCCGGCGAGCCGGTCGGCCAGCGCCGCGACGTCCAGGCCGTCGCCGTCGACGGGAATCGGCCGGACCGAACCGTCGGCCAGTTCCAGGACCCGCAGGAACAGCGGGAAGATCGGATCGTCCACCGCCACCGCGGATCCCCGCTCGACCACCGTCAGCACCGCCAGGGAGAGGCCGTGCAGGCCGCCGTTGGTGACGACGATCCGGGCGGGTTCGACGCCCTCCCGGCGGGCGATCCACTCTCGCAGTCCGGACAGTCCCGTCGACGAGGAGTACTGCAGGGCGGCCGTCGCGGCGGCCCGGTCGGTCCAGAGCTCCGCGGAGACGCGCGCGAAGTCGGGCAGCGGCAGGGCCTCCGGCGCGGGGATCCCGCCGAGCAACCGGATGGCGCCCGGGCGGGGAGTGATGAGGCTCTGGTCACCGAACCCCGCGGGATCCGAGAGGGACTGGGCGAACGAGCTGATCGGGGGGACGGCGGTCACGGCGATGGTCATGCTGGCTCCGGGTCTATTCCGGGGTCGACCACGCCGGGTGGTGGATGGCGGCGCGGTCGAGCGGCTGGGTGCGGATGAGTGGGTTGAACCGCGGCACGCCCAGGGTGGACCCGAGGATGCATCCTGGGCCCGTCGGCGGGCGGGACGACCGACCTGACGGGTCGGGCCGAATCAGTGGCCGGGTCGACAGCCGGAACTGGCGACCAGCGCCAGGTCGACGTGCCGCCGCCGGACCGCCCGGAAGCTCTCGCCGAGAGGGGTGACGGGCACTGGGGTCTCCGGTTCCGGGAACGGTTGATCGGCCTGATGGCCGCGAGACGATCGCACGGCGGCCGGGTGATCATGGGGGGCACCCACGACACGACGTGAGGGTGGTCGGACAGCTAACGAGGCCTTGACACCTCGCTCGTCGCCGACGCCCCGAATCTAGCCAGCCGGTCTCCCGGGTGTCAACGAGTGGTCGATCGGCCGTGACGGTCGGCACAACCGGCCGGCGCCCTGCGCGGGATCCGTTCCGGATCAGGGGTGGCGGCTCCGGTCAGGCCAGCCGGCCGGCGCGGTGGCCGAAGACGGCTCCGGCGGCGAGCCCGCTACCACCGGGTTAGTTACCGCTGAACAGCCCGCCCAGCATCTCACCGGCCACGTAGAGACCGGGAATGGCGCTTCCGTCCTTTCGAAGCACCCGCCCGTCGGTGTCGGCCCGTAGACCGCCGAAGGTGAACGTGATCCCGCAGGTCACCGGGAAGGCATAGAAGGGACCGGTTTCCAGTGGTGCAGCCCAGTTGCTCTTGGGTGGGACGACGTGGGCGGCCCGGCCGTCCTTGACGGTCGGGTCCAGCGGGACGGACCGGTCGATCGACCGGTTGAAGTCGTCGACCGTCGCGGTCAAGCGGGTCGGGTCGACCCCGATGCGGACGGCCAGGTCGCCGATGGTGTCGGCGACGACGACCGAGACGCCCGGCATGTCGTATTCCTCGGTCCGCAGCATCGGTCGCAGCTTGGCGTCGAAGATCTGGTAGGCGATCGAACCCGGTTGGAGGCCCGGCCCGAGATGCCGCTCCCGCCGATCCGGGTCGGCCTCGAATCCACCGGCGGCCAGAATGACCGACTCGGCGGGGATCTCGCGGTGCTCACTGTCCGGGAGGTGAGCGACGACGCCGGTCACCCGGCCGTCCTGGTGGAGCAGTTCGGTCACCGCGGAGTCGTACCGCACGCGCACGCCCAGCCGGTCGGCGATGGCCAGATGGTCGGCCATCAGACCCTGGCCGCCGCCCACGTTGCCCACGTGCAGCCCGCCCCAGAAGACGTGGCTCCCGTCGGGTCGCCGGTACGCCTGCCGCTCGTACAGCAGCCGGTACCGCATCCCCTGCGCGTGGAGCCAGCGCAGGGTCGGGCCGGCCTCGCCGACGAGCACCGCGGTCAGGGCGGGGTCGTTGCGTCCCCGGTGACCCTGGCCAGGTCGGCCGCTTACTCCTCGGGAGAGTAGGGCGGAACCACGCTGACGGCGTGCCGGGGGTCGGCCTCGACCAGGTCGACCAGATCGGCCAGGCCGCCGTGGGCGATGCGCGTGGCCCCCGCGGTGTAGTAGCTGTTGCCGCCCGCCGTGGCCGCGTCCGACTTTTCCAGCAGCAGCACCTGGCGGCCGGTGGGCGGCCGTACTGGCGGCGGTGAACCCGGCGTTGCCGCCGCCGACGACGACGACCTCAGGCATCGGGACCCGACCCACGATCCACCGGGGCGGCCACCGCGACGGAGACGGCTCGACCGGCCGCCGCGCGCCACGCCTCGCGCCGGCTCGCGGCCGACTGCCGGCGGGGCCGGGCCCGCCGGGCCGGATAGCGCAACGAGGCCAGTCCGAGCAGTTCCGCCCGCTCGGTCTCGGACCGCCCGCCCCATACCCCGTACGGCTCCCGGGTGCGCAGCGCGTGTTCGAGGCAGGCGGCCGTCACCGGGCAGCGGGCGCAGATCGCCTTGGCCCGTTCGATCCGGTCGGCCCGGGTCGTCGTCCGGTCGTCGGCCGGGGAGAAGAAGACGGCCGGGTCCCCGCCGCGGCAGGCGGCCTCGACCTGCCAGGTCCAGTTCGCCAGCAGCGGCGGTGGGAGGGTCGGCGCTTCGTCCACGGGTGGGACCTGTTCTTTCCGGTCGGATGCGGTGACGATGGGTACGGGAGTCGAGCGACGCCGGCCGGCGACGGAGGCTGGCGGCCGGCGTCGTCCCCCCGGGCTCAGGCTCTCCCGGTCGGCTGCCGGGCGAAAGCGGCGGTCACGACGGCGGTCTGCTCGACCCGGTGGACCTGTGCGGACCCGGCCGACGGGGCGGCCATCGGCCGCCGGGAGATCCGGTGCAGCCCGGACAACCGGGGAATCAGGTCGGGCAGCACGAGTGCCAGGAAGCTCCAGGCTCCCTGGTTGGCCGGCTCCTCCTGAACCCAGCGGATCTCGGTGACTGCGGGGTAGCGCTGCAGCACCTCGTCGAGCTCCCGGTGCGGGACGGGATAGAGCTGCTCCAGCCGCACGATCGCGGTGTCGGTGATGCCGGTGGCGGCTCGGTGGGCGGCCAGTTCGTAGAAGAACTTGCCGCTGGTCACCAGCAGTGTGGTGACCGCGGTCGGGTCGACGTCGTCGTCGGCGATGACCGGCCGGAACCCCCCGCCGGTGAAGTCGGCGACCGGGGACACCGCGGCCTTGTTGCGCAGCATCGACTTCGGGGTGAACACGATCAGCGGGCGGTGAACCCCGTCCAGGGTGTGGTGGCGCAGCAGGTGGAAGTAATTGGCCGGGGTGGACGGCACGGCGACGGTCATCGAGTCCTCGGCGCACAGCTGCAGGAACCGCTCGATGCGGCCCGAGGTGTGGTCGGGTCCCTGTCCCTCGTGTCCGTGGGGGAGCAACAGCACGACCCCCGACCGCTGGCCCCACTTCGCCTCGCCGGAGGACAGGTACTCGTCGATGATCGACTGGGCCCCGTTGACGAAGTCGCCGAACTGCGCCTCCCAGAGCACCAGGGCGTCCGGGTCGGCCACCGAGTAGCCGTACTCGAAGCCCAACGCCGCGTACTCGGTCAGCGCCGAGTCGTAGATGAGCACCCGGGCCTGGTCCGGCGTCAGGTGTTGCAGGGGCTGGTATTCGGCCCCGGTGGCGTGGTCGACCACCACCGCGTGCCGTTGCACGAAGGTTCCCCGGCGGGTGTCCTGGCCGGCGAAACGGACCAGCCGGCCGCCCATCGCCAGGGATCCCAGTGCGGCCAATTCGGCGAAGGCCCAGTCGATGTCGCCGTCGCGGGCCATCGTGACCCGGCGTTCCAGCACGGACTTCACGCGCGGGTGGAGGACGAATCCGGCCGGCAGGTCCAGGGCGGCATCGGCCACCCGGCGCAACACCGCCGCGTCGACCGTAGTGTCGACGTGGTGGGGGACCGGCTGGTCGGCCGCCACGGACGGCGAGGGGTGGGGGACCGCCCGTTCCAGTTCGCGGACCTCCCGGAACGTCCGGTCCAACTGGGCCTGGTAGTCCCGCATGCTGTCCTCGGCCTCGGCGACGGACAGGTCTCCCCGCCCGATCAGGGCCTCGGTGTACAACCGCCGCACCGAGCGTTTGCCGTCGATGACCTGGTACATGAGCGGGTTGGTCATCGACGGGTCGTCACCCTCGTTGTGGCCGCGCCGCCGGTAGCAGATCATGTCGATCACGACGTCGCCGCCGAACCGCTGCCGGTAGTCGACCGCCAGCCGGGCCACCCAGGTGGCGGCCTCCGGATCGTCACCGTTCACGTGAAAGATCGGCGCTTGCACCATCTTCGCCACGTCGGTGCAGTAGACGCTGGACCGCGATGACTCCGGGGCGGTGGTGAAGCCGACCTGATTGTTGATGATGACGTGGAGGGTGCCGCCGGTGCGGTACCCGCGCAGCTGGGACAGCTGCAGGGTTTCCGCGACGACGCCCTGCCCGGCGAACGCGGCGTCGCCGTGAATGGCGACGGGTAGCACGGTGTAGCCCCGCTCGCCCAGGTTCAGCTGGTCCTGCCGGGCCCGGGCGACCCCCTCCAGCACCGGGTCCACCACCTCCAGGTGGGACGGGTTGGCCACCAGCGTGACCGCGAGGGATCCCTGGCCGGCCGGCGGCCGGTACCTGCCCTCCGCGCCCAGGTGGTACTTGACGTCCCCGGAACCCTGCGTCTGCTTGGGATCCATGTTGCCCTCGAACTCGCGGAAGATCTGCGAGGAGGGCTTGCCGACGATGTTCGCGAGCACGTTGAGACGGCCGCGGTGCGCCATGCCGATCACCACCTCGTCGGCGCCGGTGGCCACGGCCTGCTGGAGGGCGGCGTCCAGCAGCGGGATGACCGTCTCCCCGCCCTCGAGGGAGAACCTCTTCTGGCCGATGTACTTGGTCTGCAGGAACGTCTCGAACGCCTCGGCGCTGTTGAGCCGGCCCAGGATGTGTTGCTGCTCCGCGACGGTCGGCTGGGGCCGGGGCGACTCGACCCGCTCCTGGAGCCACTGCCGCTGTTCGGGGTCCAGGATGTGGGCGTACTCGACGCCGACGGTCCGGCAGTAGGCGTCGCGCAGCACCCCGAGGACGTCGCGCAGTCGCATGTGTTGCCGGTCGGCGAAACCACCCACCGGGAACTCCCGATCCAGGTCCCACAGCGTCAGACCGTGCGTGATGATGTCCAGATCCGGGTGTCGCCGCTGCCGGTAGTGCAGCGGGTCGGTGTCGGCCATCAGGTGGCCGCGGGTGCGGTAGGCGTCGATGATCCCCAGGACCCGGGCCGTCCGGTCCAGGCCGCCCGGCCGGCCGCTGCCCAGATCCGGCACCCACCGGACCGGTTCGTAGGGCAGCCGCAGCGAGGTGAAGATGTCGTCGTAGAAGCCGTCCGCGCCGAGCAGCAGTTGATGGATCCGCTTGAGGAATTCGCCCGATTCGGCACCCTGGATGACGCGGTGGTCGTAGGTCGACGTGAGGGTGATGATCTTGGAGATCGCCAGGTCGGCGAGGGTCTGCTCGCTGGCGCCCTGGAACTCGGCCGGGTATTCCAGCGCGCCGACCCCGATGATCGCGCTCTGACCCGACATCAGCCGGGGGACCGAGTGATTGGTGCCGATCCCACCGGGATTGGTCAGGGTGATGGTCGTGTCGGCGTAGTCCTCGGCAGCCAGCGCGCCGGTCCGGGCCTTGCGGACGACCAGCTCGTACGAGGTCCAGAACTGCGCGAAGGTCATCGCCTCCGCCGCCTTGATCGGCACCACCACCAGATTCCGGGTACCGTTCCGGCCGGGCAGGTCGATCGCCAGTCCGAGGTTGACGTGGTCCGGCGTCCGGGCCGCCGGTTTGCCGTCGAACAGGGTGAAGGACCGGTTCATGGTGGGGAAGTCGGCCACCGCACGCACGATGGCGTAGCCGACGAGGTGGGTGAACGAGATCTTCCCGCCACGGTTGCGCCGCAGGAAATTGTTGATCACCAAACGGTTGTCGGCCATCAGCTTGGCCGGCACGGCCCGGACCGAGGTCGCGGTGGGCACGTCCAGGGACGCGGTCATGTTCTTGACGACCGCCGCCGACGCGCCCCGCAGCGCAGCCACCGATCCGGCCGCGCCGCCGCTCACCGCTGCCGGCGCCGACCGGTCCGGCGCCGACCGGTCCGGCGCCGCGCCGCCGGCGTCCGATCGGCTGGGCGCCGCCGCCGGTGGGACCCGTGCCGCCGCTGGGACCGAAGGGGCCGGAGCCGGTGTCGACGTGGTCGCCGCCGGGGTGACGGCTGCGGACGGCCCGACCCGGTTCGCACCCGGCCCGGCGGCGAAGAAGTCGCGCCAGATGGAGTCGACGCTGGCCGGGTCGGCGAGGAACTCCTCGTACTTCTCCTGCACGAACCAGTCATTCGGTCCGAAATCGGTTTCCAGGGATGTCGACACTCTCGGTTCCAACCTGTGGGTGACGGTCATGGTGGTGACGGCGATCCTGCTGACGCCGGTCGCGCGCCGCGACGCGAACCCGGCGGGTCCGGTGGGTGCGGGCGGTTCAGGAGCCGGTGGCGCCCGCGATCTGCAGGACGCGCCGGGCCCGGTCGGCGACGGGCAGGTCGACGAACTCCCCGGACGGCAGCCGCAGGGCCTCGCCGTCGGCGGCCGCGAACGCGTCGAGAACGGTCTGTGCCCAGGAGATGTCGTCGGTGGTCGGGGTGAAGACCTCGTGCAGGACCGGCAGCTGGCCCGGGTGGATCGCGGACTTGCCGAAGAAGCCGAGCGAGTGCGCGAACTCGGCCTGCTCACGAAGCCCGGCCGGATCGTCCAGCCGCGGGTACACGCTGTCGATGGGGGGCTCGAGGCCGGCGGCCCGGGACGCGAGCACCAGATGCGAACGCACGTAGAGGGTCTGCAGGTTGCCGCCGGTGGTGCTCAGGTCGCGCTGCAGGTCGACGCCGCCCATGGCCAGGTGCTTGACGCCGGGGACGGACGCGATCTCCTGGGCGGCGAGCACGCCGCGGGCGCTCTCGATCGCGCAGATGATCGGCCGCCCGGGGGCGCGGTCGGTCACCCACCGGACATCCTCCGCCGATTCGACCTTGGGAATCCGAATCCCGTGGGCCCGTTCGGCCACGGCGTCCAGATCGGCGGCGCACCAATCGCTCCGGGCCGCGTTGACCCGGACCCAGGCCGGGTGGTCGACCAGAACCTGCGCCACCATGGCCCGGGCGGTGGCCTTGGCCTCCGGCGGGACCGCGTCCTCCAGGTCGAGCATCACCGCGTCGGCGCCGGCGGTGAAGACCTTGCCCAGCAGCTTGGCGTTGTGGCCCGGGGCGAACAGGTAGCTGCGGTCCATCAGACGACCCCGTCCTGGCGCAGCTCGTCCAGTTTCTCGCCGGAGAGCCCGAGCAGCTCGTCCAGCACACTGTCGGTGTCCTGGCCGAGGGTGCGGCCGCCGTGCCGGATGGCTCCGGGAGTGCCACCCATCCGGAAGATCAGGTTCTGCATCTTCAGCGGGCCGAGGTCCTCGTCGTCGATGGTGGTGATGACCTCCCGCTCCACCACGTGCGGGTCGTTCATCAGCTGCTCGATGTCGTACACCGGGGCCAGGGCGGCGCCGGCCGCCTGGAACGCGGCCGACACGTCCTCGTAGGTCCGCGCGCCGATCCACTCGGCCACCGGGGCGTCGATCAGGTCGGCGTGCTTGACCCGCTCGCCGGCCTTGGGGAACCAAGATTGCGCGGCGATGTCCGGCCGGCCGACCAGGTGCATGACCCGTTCGGCGACGGACGTGGCGCTGGCCGAGATCGCCACCCAGCGGCCGTCACTGGTCAGGTAGGCGTTGCGCGGGGCGTTATTGGTCGACCGGTTGCCGTGCCGGCCGGAGATCAGCCCGAGCTGGTCGTACACGCTGGGTCCGGGTCCCAGGATGCCGACCAGCGGTTCCAGCAGCGACAGGTCGATGACCTGGCCGGTGCCGCCGGAGGCGTCCCGGTGGTAGAGCGCCAGCATGACGGCGTACGCGCCGGTCAGGCCGGCCACGCCGTCGGCCAGGCCGAACGGCGGCAGTGTCGGCGGGCCGTCGGGTTCGCCGGTCTGGTGGGCCAACCCGCTCATCGCCTCGGCCAGCGTGCCGAACGCCCGGCGGGTGGCGTACGGGCCGGTCTGGCCGAAGCCGGTGACCCGCAGCACGATCAGTCCGGGGTTGATGCTCAACAGGTCGTCGGGGGCCAGGCCCCACTTCTCCAGCACGCCGGGCCGGAAGTTCTCGATCACCACGTCGGCCTGCTCGACCAGCCGGCGCAGGATGTCCTGGCCGGCCGGCTTGCCGAAGTTCAGGGTGATGGCCCGCTTGTTCCGGGCGATCACCTTCCACCACAGGCCGTGACCGTCCTTGCTCAGCCCGTGGGAGCGGGCCGGGTCCCCCCGAGGGTGCTCGACCTTGATCACGTCGGCGCCCCAGTCGCCCAGCAGCATCGCCGTGATCGGTGCGGCGTAGACGGTCCCCAGATCGAGCACCCGCAGGCCGGCCAGGGGACCCCGCGGGTCCGGGCGGGTGGTGGATCGGGTGGGTGTGGCGCTGGTGTTCGACATGCTCGCTCGCTCTCCTGGGTCGTGGTGCTGGCGGGCCGCGGCTCGGCGCAGGCGGACGGGACCGCTGGCGGGACCGGTGAAGCGGTCCCACCAGCGGCGTCCTCGGGGCGGTGCGGGGCCGGGTGACGGTCGGCGACGAGCGCCGGTGAATCGAAGACTCCGGTGGGCAGGACTATTCGTTGTAGCCGAACAACGAGTTCCACATCTGCTGGTCCTCCTTGGCGAATCCCTTCGCCTCGGCCGGCAGCACGCGATGGACCTGCTCGGACTCGAAGGCGGGGAACTGCTCGCCCAGGATGTTCGGCGCGTCGACGTCGGTCCGGACCGAATACTCGCCCAGCTCGCGGAACACGTTCTGGCCCCGCTGCGACAGGTTCCAGTTCATGAACACCTTGGCCGCGTTGACGTTCGTGGCCGTGGACGCGACGCCGGTGTAGTAGTCGTAGACCGCGAACCCCTCCTTGGGGATCACGAACTGGACCGGGGCGTTGCGGGCCTGGGCCAGGTTGACCGCGCTGACCACGGTGGTGCCGACCTGCACCTCGCCGCGGGCCAGGCTGTCCAGCTCGGCGCCCAGCGAGTCGAAGATCCGGGGCCGGTTGCCGGCGTAGGTGGTGAGGAACTCGTCACCCAGGACCGCCCGCTGGAACCGGGTCAGGGCCAGGGCGCTGCCACCGGCGCCGACCTGGGCGATGCCGATCTTGCCGCGCATCTGCGGGTCGGTCATCACCGACCAGGATGTCGGGGCCTGGTCGGCCGGGATGATCGCCGAGTTGTAGCCGAAGGTGTAGATCGGGTCGAAGGTCCGGTAGTAGTTGCCGCCGTCGAAGACCACGTCGTCGTGCAGATTCGTGGCGGTCGAGGGGGTGTAGGGCTGGAACACTCCCTTCTCGCTCAGGGAGCTGACAAAGCCGGAGTCCGAGATCCGCACCACGTCGGCCTTGAGCCGGTCGGCGCCGTATTCGGCGGAGATCCGCTCGTACAACCGGTTCGGGGTGAGCCGGACGACGTTGACCTTCAATCCGGTGTCGGCCTTGAACTGCTTGAGCAGGGCGGCCTCGGTGTTCTCGGTGTAGCCGGTGTAGAGGGTGATGCCGCCTTCCGCGACCGCGGCGTCCCAGAGTTCCTTGTCGGCGATCTGCTCGCCGTCGATCACGAGCCCGTTGTCGGTCTCGATGGTGGTGGCCGGCTGCACGACCTCCTTGGGCGGCGGCGGCGCGGCGCAGGCGGTGGTGGTCACGGCGAGCGCGGCGGCGACGGTGGCGGCGGCCCGCAGGACCGTGCGGCGGGAGAAGCGGGTCATGTCAGGCCACATCCTTGGCTCCGAGGCGGCGGGCGAGAACGGCGAGGACGCCGATGACGACGATGTAGAGCAGGCTCAGTTCGGCGGCCTGCTGGAAGGACCCGTTGTCATAGGCGTCGAAGATCGCGATCGACAGCAGGCGGGTGTCGGAGGTGAACAGGAACAGCACGGCGGTCAGCTCGCGCATGCCCAGCATCAGCAGCAGCAGGAAGGTCGACGACAGGCCGACCCGCAGCAGCGGCACGGTGACGAACGAGATCGCCTTGTGCCGGCGGGCTCCCAGCATGATGGCGCTGTCCTCGAGGTCCTTGTCCAGCTGGACGATCGAGGAGGAGACGCCGCGGTAGCCCTGCGGGATGAACACCGCGATGCAGGCGATGACCAGGACGATCAGGGTGCCGTACACCGGGATCGGCAGGGTCAGCCAGGTCCACAGCAGGCCCAGGCCCAAGACGATGGCCGGGATGGCCAGCGGCAGCATGGCGATGTACTCCAGGGCCTTCCGGCCCCAGGCGTGGGTGCGATACCTGGTGTAGGACAACGCGAAACACAGGGCGGTGCCGATGATGGCGGTGCCGAGACCGACGATGACGCTGTTGCGCAGGACGTGCCAGAATTCGGCGTCCTGCAGGGTCTGGCCCATCGAGTAGAACGACAGGGCACCCGGCTCGAACAGTTCGTTCAGCTGACCCAGGTACGGGCTGGTCTGCAGGGCGGTGATCAGCAGGGCGGCGATCGGCAGGACCACGGCGAGCAGGAAGTACGCCCAGGCGGCGATGGCGGCCGGCCAGCGCCACGTCCGCAGCGGGATCCGGCGGGCGCGGACGCCCTTGCCGCTGACCGTCGTGTACTGCTTCTTGGCCACGGTCCGCTGCTGGATGAACACGACGATCATCAGCAGGGCGGTCAGCACGACGGCGATGGCGGCCGCCGCGTTCTGCCGGGACGGCGAGGCGTTCATCAGCCGGTAGATCAGGGTCGGCAGGGTGTCGATCTGACCGGGCACGCCGATCACCTGGGCGACCGGGAAGTTCTCGACCGTCAGCGCGAAGACCAGGATGCCGGAGCCGACGATCGCCGGCATCACCAGCGGGAAGGTGATGACTCGCAGCATCTTCGACAGGGGAGCGCCGTGCAGGCTGGCCGCGTCCTCGAGGTCGGGGTTCATCAGCGACAGCGCCGAGTGCACCATCAGGAAGGTGTACGGCGCGTAGTACAGGCCCAGGACGAAGATCAGGCCGCCGAAGCTGTAGATGTTGATCAGGTCCGGCACCCCGACGGCCCGGGCGACGACGTTGATGTACCCGGAGGCCGGGCTGCCCAGCTGGGCCCAGGCCAGGGCCCCGACCAGCGCCGGCAGGAACAGCGGCGCGATCCCGAAGAAGTAGATGAGTTTGCGCCCGGGCACGTTGGTGCGGGCGGCCAGGAAGGCCATCCCGGATCCGATGACCAGGGCGACGATCGACGAGCCCAGGCCGACCAGGGCCGAGTTGAGCATCGCGGTCAGCGCGCTCGAGGTGAACAGGACCTTGAAATTGGTGATGGTGAAGGACGCCTCGCCCAGCGATCCGGGGCCGGGGCTGGTGTCGGTGAACGCGGCCAGGATGACGAAGCCGACCGGGAAGAGCACCAGCAGGGTCAGGATGATCAGCTGCAGGCCGGACGGCAGGACCCGCTTGATCGCGCGGACGCCGGCCGGGGAGCCCTTCGGCTCGGCCTTCTTCACCGCCGGCGGGCGGGACAGGGTGGTGGTCACGCCGCCACCGCCGTCTTGGCCGCGGGGGTGGTCAGCACCGGGGCGGCGGTGTCGTCGGCGATGACCTGGGCCGCGTTCGGCGAGATCCGCACCAGGGCGGTGTCGCCGGTGCTCAGCCAGTCGCAGGCCTGCGTCATCGCGATGGCCTCGAGCACCGGGCCGTCCTCCAGGGTGATCCGGTAGCGGACGGTGGCGCCCTGGAAGCTGGCCACGTCGATGTGCCCGCGCCAGGTGCCCGGGGCGGCACTCTCGCCGGGCCGGGCCTTCGTCACGTGCAGGTCCTCGGCCCGCAGGCACAGGCTGAACGGGCCCGACCCCTGGGGAACCTCGGCGACGGGAACGGACACCGGATAACCGGTCAGCCGGGCGACCGGCTCGCCGCCGGCCGTCTCGACCGTGCACGGGAAGATGTTGCCGACGCCGAGGAAGTCGGCGATCGACTTGGTGGACGGCGCGGCGTAGATCTGCTGGGGCGTGCCGATCTGCACGATCCGGCCGTGCTGCATCAGCGCGATCCGGTCGGCCAGCGCGAACGCCTCGATCTGATCGTGCGTGACGTAGACGGTGGTCAGGTTCTGCTCGAGCTGGATCTCCCGGAGCTCGATGCGCAGCCGCTCGCGCAGCCGGGCGTCCAGGTTCGACAGCGGCTCGTCCAGCAGCAGCACGCTGGGCTGCATGACCAGGCTGCGGGCCAGGGCGACGCGCTGCATCTGCCCGCCGGAAAGCTGGCTGGCGCCTCGGGTCTCGAAGTCGGCCAGGCCGACGATGGCCAGCGCCTTGCGGACCCGGGTGGTGGCCTCGTCCTTGGGCACCTTCTTCATCTTCAGGGAGAACGCCACGTTCTCGAACACCGTGCGGTGGGGCCAGACCGCATAGGACTGGAAGACCATGCCGACGTTGCGCTTGTACGGGGCGACCGTCACCCGCCGGTCGGAGTCGTGGACCACCGTGTCACCGATGGTGATGCGGCCGCCGCTGGGCTGCTCGAGCCCGGCGATGCAGCGCATCGTGCTGGTCTTGCCGCAGCCGGACTGGCCGAGCAGGACCAGCGACTCGCCGTCG
>NZ_JBMDXT010000067.1:0-2644 GCF_048594475.1 Nakamurella sp.
GCCCCGGTGGTGCCGGTCGCCATCCGCGGGACGGTCCGGCCGGCCGGATCCCGGCGACGGCGGTTCCGACCGGCCGTCACGGTGCTGGTCGGGGAGCCGGTCGCGGTGCCGGCCGGTGGCGGTCGCCGGCCGGTGGCCGAGGCGACCGAGGCGATCCGGGTGGACCTGGCGGCGCTGGTGAGCGAGTTGGACGCGCAGTTGGCGCAGAGCGATGGAGCAAGGGCGGCATGACGGACGATTTCGGCAGCGCGGTGGACGGCAGTGGCGACGGCGGCGGCGAGGGTGCCGCGCCGGTCGACGGCACGTGGAGCGACGAGAGCGAGTTCACCGGTTGGGAGGACGCCGACGACGACGGCGCCGACGGCGTCGACGAGGGCCCGGCGCCGACCCTGGCCGTCGTGGGCCGGCCCAACGTCGGCAAGTCGACGCTGGTCAACCGGCTGATCGGGCGGCGCGAGGCCGTCGTCCAGGACGTGCCCGGGGTGACCCGCGACCGGGTGACCCACGACGCGCTGTGGCGCGGCCGCCGGTTCACCGTGGTCGACACCGGCGGCTGGGACCCGACCGCCAGTGGACTGCAGGCCGCGGTCACCGCCCAGGCCGAGCGGGCGATGCAGATCTCGGACGCGGTCCTGGTGGTCGTCGACGCATCGGTCGGCGCGACCGAGACCGAGGAGGCGATCGCCCGGGTGCTGCGGCGCTCCAAGGTGCCGGTGATCCTGGCCGTCAACAAGGTGGACGACGAGCGGGCCGAGGCCGACGCCGCGGCGATGTGGTCGCTCGGGCTGGGCGAACCGATCTCGGTGTCCGCCCTGCACGGCCGCGGTTCGGGTGACCTGCTGGACGCGGTGCTCGAGGCCCTGCCCGCGGCGCCGGGCGAGATCATCGGCAGCGTCGGCGGTCCCCGCCGGGTGGCGCTGATCGGTCGCCCGAACGTGGGCAAATCCTCGCTGCTGAACAAGCTCTCGGGCGAATCGCGGTCGGTCGTGCACGAGGTGGCCGGAACCACCGTCGATCCGGTCGACTCGATCGTGGAACTCGACGGCAAGCCCTGGCGGTTCGTCGACACCGCGGGGCTGCGGCGGCGGGTGCACCAGGCCCGGGGCATGGAGTACTACGCCTCGCTGCGTACCCAGACCGCGCTCGAGTCGGCCGAGGTGGCGATCGCCCTGATCGACGCGTCGACCCCGATCACCGAGCAGGACCAGCGGGTGATCAGCATGGTGATCGACTCCGGCCGGGCGCTGGTGATCGCGCTGAACAAGGCCGACCTGGTGGACGCGGACCGGCGGGCCGAGGTCGACGACGAGGTGCTGCGCGACCTGTCCCGGGTCGCGTGGGCGCAGCGGATCAACATCTCGGCGCAGACCGGCCGTGGCGTGCACCGCATCGCCCCGGCCATGGAACGCGCGCTGGAATCGTGGGACCGGCGCATCCCGACCGGTCGGCTGAACTCCTGGCTGGGTGAGCTGATCGCGGCGACGCCGCCGCCGGTGCGGGGTGGCAAGCAGCCGCGGGTGCTGTTCGCCACGCAGGCGTCCAACCGGCCGCCGACCTTCGTGCTGTTCACCACCGGCTTCCTGGAGGCCGGCTACCGCCGGTTCGTCGAGCGCCGGCTGCGCGAGGACTTCGACTTCACCGGGTCCCCGGTCCGGGTCAACGTGCGGGTGCGCGAGAAGCGGTCGGCCCGCAGCAAGTAACGGCCATCGGAGACCGCTCCCTGCTCCTGCTTCGCTGATCAAACCCGGGTGAAATCGGGCATGACCCGCCCCGGCGCGCGGAAATGATCAGCGAACCCCGATTCGCCGGGCGGTCAGAGCCGCCCGGCGAGCAGCTGGGCCCGCGTCCGGCTGGGCCGGCCGGCCAGCTGGTCGATCTGGGTGCGGCACGAGAAGCCGTCGGCGAGCACGACGGCGCCCGCCGGGGCGTCGCGCAGGGCCGGCAGCAGGGCCGTCCCGGCGACGGCGACCGACATCTCGTAGTGCCCCAGCTCCATGCCGAAGTTGCCGGCCAGCCCGCAGCAGCCGGCCACCGTGCGCACCCGCGCGCCGGCCGCGGTCAGCAGGGTGAGGTCGGCCTCGAAGCCCATCACCGCGTGCTGGTGGCAGTGCGGCTGGGCGATCACCTCGACGCCGGTGAGGTCCGGCGGGCGCCAGCCGGAGTCCATCGCCGCGACCAGCGCCTCGGCGAGCGTGCGGGTGGCGTCGGCGACGCGCCGGGCGCCGCGGTCGCCGGGCAGCAGGTCCGGCAGATCGTCGCGCAGGACCGCCGTGCAGGACGGTTCCAGCCCGACGATCGAATCCCCGCACCGGGCATGGGGTTCCAGCAGGTCGATCAGCCGGCGCAGGCGCCGGCGGGCCGCCGGGAGCTGGCCGGTGGTGATCCAGGTCAGCCCGCAGCAGGGGGCCGCTTCGGGAGCGAGCACCCGGTACCCGGCGGCGCGGAGCACCGAGACGGCGGCGTCGCCCGCGTCCGGATCCATCGCGTTGGTGAACGAATCCACCCACAGGAGCACGGTGGGTGCCGGGCCCGCGACCGGATCGCCGAGTTCGACCGCGCCCCGGCGAGCCCGGGCGGACGCCGGCCGGCCCAGACCGGCCCGCCCGCCGGCGCGGAGCCGGGGCCACGGTGCCGTCCGCCACCG
>NZ_JBMDXT010000068.1:0-4039 GCF_048594475.1 Nakamurella sp.
GATCGACGACATGGTCGCCTCCGCGCTCAAGTGGGAGGGCGGCTACGTCTGGGCCTGCAAGAACTACGACGGCGACGTCCAGTCCGACACCGTGGCCCAGGGCTTCGGCTCGCTCGGCCTGATGACCTCCGTGCTGATGACCCCGGACGGCAAGACCGTCGAGGCCGAGGCCGCGCACGGCACGGTCACCCGCCACTACCGCCAGCACCAGGCCGGCAAGCCCACCTCGACCAACCCGATCGCCTCCATTTCCGCCTGGACCGGTGGCCTCAAGCACCGCGGCAAGCTCGACGGCGCGCCCGAGGTCACCGGCTTCGCCGAGGCCCTCGAGGACGTCATCATCAAGACCGTCGAGGGCGGCAAGATGACCAAGGACCTGGCCGCGCTGGTCGGCCCGGACCAGGAGTGGCTGACCACCGAGGACTTCCTCGTCGCGCTCGACGAGAACCTGGCCACCCGGCTGGCCTGACGGCCGGTTGCCGGGCGCCCGGTGATATCCCGGGTGGAGCGGCACGCCGCTCCACCCGGTGGGTCGGCGTGACACCTCGAACGGGCGCGCCGGCCCGGCCCTGTTCGCGCCGGTTCGGTGACGATCGCGCCGGCTCAGCCCTGATCGCGCCGGCTCGGTGACGATCGCGCCAGGTCGGTGACGATCGCGCCAGGTCGTCATGACGCGACGCTCGCCCTGGTGGCGCGATGGAGCCGGAGCTGTGCGCGGACCGATCTTGCGGGGTTGTCCCCATGGGCGGATCTGTCCACATCCGCCTCGGCCGCGCAGCACTGTCCGGCCGCGGCGCCGGACGATATCCCGGTGGTTGATGACATCCCGGGCCAGACCGGTCCGCGCGCCCATCTCGGAGTCGAGCCGGGCCGCGACCTGTTGATCGCCCGACCCGACGCATTCGCGCGCGGCCTGAACGGCGACGACATCAAACGTCGGCTCGCCCGCGGAGAATGGCGGTCGATCCGCCGCGGGGTGTACGCGCGGACGGCCATGGTTGCCGGCCTCTCGCCGGAGGAGCTCCATCGGTTGCGCATCGAGGCCGCGCTCCCGGAACTCGGCGCTCGGTACGTCGTCAGTCACCGGTCGGCCGCCTGCGTCCATGGGCTGGCGCTGCTGCGACCGCCGGGCCGGGCGGTACAAGTGACCGACCCGGGGGTCCGATCCGGTCGGCGCCGGGCGCAGCTCCAAGCGTTCTGCGCGGCCCTCGACCAGGACGAGATCACCGTCGTCGACGGGTGTCCGGTGACAACGATCGCCCGGACCGTGGTCGACCTGGCCCGCAGCTGCGGCTTCGAACAGGCGGTCGTGGCCGCCGACCACGCGCTGCGGGCCGGCCTGGTCGATCGGGCTGCCCTGCAGGAGGCGGCGGGCCGGGCTCATGGACGACGCGGCAGCCGAACGGCGCAGCAGGTGGTGGCCTTCGCCGATCCGCGCGCGGAAAGTGTGGGCGAGTCGCGCAGCCGCGTGCTGCTGGCCCGAGAGGGCCTCCCTCCGCCGGAGCTGCAGGCTCCGATTCGCGCCGGAGCGGGCGTCGTGGTCGCGCGGACCGACTTCTGCTGGCGCGCGGCCCGAGTGGTCGGCGAGTTCGACGGGGCCGAGAAGTTCGGGCGGCGGCTCCGGCCGGGCCAGGGCGCCGGGGACGCGGTGTTTCGGGAGAAGCTGCGCGAGGACCGCATCCGCGCACTCGGATTCAGCGTGGTGCGCTGGACCTGGGCCGAGTTGGACGACCCGGCTGCGCTGGCCGGCAAGATCGCACGGGCGCTGGACCGGGGTCGGATGCTGGCCCGATGATGCTCCACCGGGCCGGGTCCGGTCGGGCGACATCCCACCGGGCCGGGGCCGTCGGGCCAACCGCCACTGATCCCTCATCCGGTGAGCCACCGAGCGGGGCCAGGGTCGCGCCACCTGGGAGAACGTCGCGCTGCCCTGACGTGGCGCGATAGTCCCTCCAGCGGCGCGACGTGCTCAATGGCGGCGCGACCCGCACGCTCGTGCCGCCGCTCAGGCCGGGTGAGGCCGGGTCAGACCGGCCAGGCGGGGCGGGCGGTGCCCTGGTCGAAGAACATCCACTCGTAGCGGCTGGAGCGTTCGAACGCGTCGATCATCGCGGCCCGCTCGGCCGGCGAGGCGGTGGCGTAGGCGCGGTCGGCCAGGGCGACGGCGCGGGTGGTGGCCTCGGCGAAGGCGGGGTCGGCGTACGTCTCGATCCAGGCCGCGTACGGATGCTCGCCCCCGGCCGGGGCGGACGCCCGCCGTTCCCCCAGACGCTCGCCGATGTACTGGTAGAGCCAGAAGCAGGGCAGGACGGCCGAGGCCGCCTGAGCGTAGGAGCCGGTTGCGCAGCAGTGGTGCAGGTGGTCGAGGTAGGCCGTGGTCACCGGCGAGGCGGCGGCGTCCGACACGACCCCGTCGAGCGTCTCGCCGTGCGCGGTGAGCAGCGTCCGGTGCAGGACCATCTCCGCCTCGAGGGCGGCGGCCGAGGAATGCGCGAAGAACTCCTGCGCGTCCTGGTCCGGGGCCAGCGCCGCGACCCGGGCCAGGCAGCGGGCGTACTCGCGCAGGTACCAGGCGTCCTGGGCCAGGTAGAAGCGGAAGTCGGCCCAGGGCAGCGTGCCGTCGGCCAGCGCGGTGATGAACGGCATCGTCTCGATGGCCGTCCGGATCGGCGCGATCCGCTGCCACACGGTCTGCGAGAACGGGGCGGGGAACAGCGCGTGCAGGTGGTCGACCGGCCCCCGGCCGCGGCCGACCCCCACGGTGTCCGCCGCGGCCAGGGCACCGGTCAGCCACGCCTTCGCATCGATCGCCGCGGCCGCCCACGACTCCCGCTGCGGGCGCAGCGCGGCCAGCGCGGACGACAGGGTGCACCCGGTGCCGTGGGTGTTCTTCGTCTCCACCCAGGGCCCGGGCACCAGCGTGACCGAGCCGTCCGGCCCGACCAACGCGTCCGTGGCCTCGCGACCCGGTCCGGCGTCCGACGAGCCGAGATGGCCGCCCTTGACCAGCACCTGGGCGCCGGAGGTGGAGGCCAGGGCCTTGCCCTGGGCGATCGCCCCGTCCAGGTCGCGGGCCGGCGCGTCCCCGACCAGGACGGCGAGCTCGGCGACGTTCGGGGTGAGCAGGTCGGCGCAGGCCAGCAGGTCCCGCAGTGCCGATTCGGCGTCGGCGTCGAGGAGCCGGTCGCCGCTCGTCGCGACCATCACCGGGTCCAGCACGACGAACGGCGGCCGGTGGGCGGTCAGCCAGTCGCGGACGACGGCGATGTTCTCGGCCGACCCGAGCATGCCGATCTTCACCGCGTCGACGTCGATGTCGTCGGCGATCGCGGCCAGCTGCTCGGCCAGGAACGAGGCGGGTGGGCTGAACACCCCGCGCACCCCGGTGGTGTTCTGGGCCGTCAGCGACGCGATCGCGGCCATGCCGTAGGCGCCGTGCGCGGCAAAGGTTTTCAGGTCGGCCTGGATGCCGGCGCCGCCGGACGGGTCGGACCCGGCGATGGACAGAACATGCACGCTCAAGGCGACATCCCTTCGCTAGCGTTACCTAGATCAGGTGGCTACGGGTCTTCTCTCAGCCCGATCGGCGGGCACCCCGTGTCAGCTGCGCAACCTACCAGCATGGTGCGCGTTGACAGGTTGCCCGCGGGTTGCTTAGCCTCCGAGCATGCTGAACGGAGCCGGAACGAGCGGGTACCGCCGCCGGCACGTCGACCTGCGTCGGGTCGCCAGCGCCATGTGTTGCCGCTGAGCCCTCCGCTCAGCCGACCCGGCCGCTGCCGGGGTCGGGCACCCCATCCCGCGAGGACCTCGCGTCATGACGCACACTCCGATCGACATCCATCAGCACCTGTGGCCGCCGGCCCTGTTCGACGCCCTGCGCCGGCGCCGCGAACCGCCGTTCCTGGACGGCTGGACGCTGCACCTGGCCGGTGAGCCGCCGTTCGCGGTGCCCCCGGACGACCACGACCCGGATCGGCGCCGGGCGACCGAACCCGGCCGGGCGGTCCTCGGGCTGTCCAGCCCGCTGGGCATCGAG
>NZ_JBMDXT010000069.1:0-22791 GCF_048594475.1 Nakamurella sp.
TGATCCCGCTGTTCATGGCCCTGGTCGGCTGGTACACCGACCGGCAGACCCGGGCCAAGTGGGCCAGCCTGGCCCGGCTGGCCACCCACTTCACCGACGTCGTCGCCGGTCTGCCCACGCTCAAGGTGTTCGGCCGGGCCAGGGCCCAGGCGGCCGCCGTCCGGCGGGTCACCGACGACTACCGGCGCTCGTCGATGGTCACGCTGCGGGTGGCATTCCTGTCCTCGATGATCCTGGAGCTGCTGGCGTCGCTGTCGGTGGCGCTGGTCGCGGTGGCGATCGGGTTGCGGCTGGTCTACGGCGGGCTGACCCTGGAGGTCGGCCTGGCCGTGCTGATCCTGGCGCCGGAGGCGTACCTGCCGCTGCGCCAGCTGGGCACCCAGTTCCACGCCGCGGCGGACGGGGTCGAGGCGGCCGGGCGCATCCTCGACGTGCTGGAGACCGCGCCGCCGGTCGCCGGCACCCGCCGCGACCTGGCCGGGCCGTACGCGGTCACCCTGGTGGGCGCGACCGTCGGCCGCCCCGGTGAGCGGGGCGCGGTCGGGCCGATGACGCTGACCGCGCCGGCCGGCGTGATCACCGTGGTCACCGGACCCAGCGGGGCCGGCAAGACGACGCTGCTGCAGATGATCGCCGGCCTGGTGCGGCCGGAGGCCGGCACGGTCGCGGTGCGACCGTCGGACGCCGAGCCCGTCGCGGTGGCCGACCTGGAGCCCGCCTGGTGGCGGTCCCGGCTCGGGTGGGCCGCCCAGGGCGGGGCGCTGCAGGCGGGCACGATCCGGGAGAACCTGGCCCTGGGCAATCCGGACGCGGACGATGCGACCCTGCGGGCCGCCCTGGAGGCCGTGGACGCGGCCGGGTTCGTCGACTCGCTGGCCGACGGCGGGCAGCACCGGCGCGGCGACGGCGGGTCCGGTCGGTCCCAGGGGCAGCGGCCGCGGCTGACCCTGGCCCGGGCGCTGGCCCGGCCGGCTCCGGTGCTGCTGCTCGACGAGCCGACCGCGGCCCTGGACGAGGCCACCGAGCAACGGGTGCTGGCCGGGATCCGCCGTCTGGCCGCCGGGCGCACGGTCGTCCTGGTGACCCACCGGCCCGCCCCGTTGGCGTTGGCCGATCAGGTGGTGGCCCTGCCGGCGCGCACCGCCGGGGCCCCCCCGGACATCGCCGGCCCGGCCGGGGCGGGCCCGGCCGGGGCCGGGCCGGACGAGCTGGTCGGGAGTGCGGTCGACGGCGGCTCGGACGGACGTGCCGGCGACGGGCCGGACGGGCCGGCCGCGGGCGGCCCGGACCAGTCCCTGGCGACGACGGCGGTGAACCCGTGGTGACCCGGGCCGAGCCCGTGGCCGGCGCACCCGCGCCGGCCGCCGCGCCGGACGTCACCGGGGGCTCCGGGCGGGCCGGCCGACATCCGGTGGTCCGGTTGTGGGGGCAGGCCCGCGGCGGGCGGGCGCGACTGATCGGCGCGGCCGTGGTCGGTGCGCTGGCGTCCGGCTGTGCGGTGGCCCTGATGGCGACGTCCGCCTGGCTGATCGCCCGGGCCGCCCAGCAACCGCCGGTGCTCTACCTGATGGTGGCGGTCGTCTCGGTGCGCGCGCTCGGCATCGGCCGCGGGGTGCTCCGCTACGTCGAACGGCTGATCTCGCACGACGCCGCCTTCCGGGTGCTCGGCGGGATCCGGGAACGGTTCGTCGCCCACCTGGCCGAGATCGCGCCGGCGGCCCTGCCGCTGTGGCGCCGCGGCGACCTGCTCGCCCGCACCGTCGACGACGTCGACGACGCGGGCGACGCCTTCCTGCGGGGTCTGCTGCCACTGGCCGGGGCCGCGCTGGTCGGCACCGGCACCATCGTGCTGTCCTTCCTGATCCTGCCGTCGGCAGGGACCGCGCTGGCGGTCGCCCTGCTCGTGGCCTGCGTGCTGCTGCCCGTCCTGGGCGCCCGCCGGTCGGCGCGGACCGAGTCGCAGACGGTGCAGCTCCGGGCCGACCGCACCCGGCTGGTCAGCGAGCTGCTCGACGACCTGCCCGAACTGACCGTGTCCGGCGCCCTGCCCGCCCGGCTCGCCGAGCTGGACCGGATCGAGCGGGCCAACCGCCGGGTCGCCGCGGGGACCGCCCGGGCCGGCGGCGTCGCGGCCGCGGTCGCCGTCGCGGCGATGGGCGCGGCGGTCTGGCTGGCCACCTGGTTCGGTGTCCCGGCCGTGCTCGAGCAGGACCTGAATCCGGTGCTGCTCGCCGTGGTCGTGCTGACCCCGCTCGCCCTGACCGACGTGGTCCAGGCCGTCGGGCTGGCCGGCACCGCGCTCAACCGCGCCTGCGCCGCCCTGCGCCGGCTGTTCGCCGTCATGGACACCCCGCCGGTCACCGCGCCGGCCCCGGCCCGTCCGGCGGAGCTGCCGCACCCGGCGGGCGGCCCGACGATCCGGCTGCGGGGGGTCTGCGCCCGCTGGCCGGGCGCCGACCGGGACGCCCTGACCGGGATCGACCTGGACCTGGTGCCCGGACGGCGGATCGTCGTGGCCGGCGAGTCGGGATCGGGCAAGTCCACCCTGATCGCGGTCCTGCTGGGATTCCTGACGCCGACGGCCGGCCGGATCACCGTCGACGGGGTGGACGCGGCGACGCTCGACCCGGATGCCGTGCGCAGCCTGTTCTCCTGGTGCGACCAGCGGTCGTACCTGTTCGACTCGTCGGTGCTGGAGAACGTCCGCCTGGCCCGGCCGGACGCCACGGGGGAGCAGGTGCTGGCCGCGCTGCGGGAGGCCGGCGCCGGGCCATGGCTCGACGACCTCCCGTCCGGCATCCAGACCCGGGTCGGCGAGCACGGGCGGGCGGTGTCCGGGGGCGAGCGTCAGCGGGTCGCGCTGGCCCGCGCGGTCCTGGCCGACCGGCCGGTGCTGCTGGCCGACGAGCCGGCCGCCCACCTGGACGCGGCGACGGCCGACCTGGTGACCGAACGCATCCTGGATGCCGCCGCCGACCGGTGCGTGCTGCTGGTCTCGCACCGACCGGCGGACGAGGAGCGGGCCGACGAGGTCGTGCGGCTCGCCGGTGGCCGGCGCGTCGACCGGCCGGCCGCGCCGGCGCGGCCGCCGGCCCGCACCGACCCGATCGCCTGACGGCCGTCCGGCGTGGATGGAGACGCTCGGAGCCTGACGGAGCCTGACGGAGCCTGACGGAGACGGATGGAACGGGGAACCGCCCGGCGGTGATGGGCCCACTCGCCGCGTGATCCCCGCGACGGGAACAATGGAGGCGGCAGGACGCGGAGGAGAGTGCGGATGGCGGCCAGGGGCGAACTCGAGAAGGCGGTCGTCGACGTGCTCTGGGACGCCGGGGAGCCGATGACCGCCCGTGCGGTGGTCGACGCCCTGCCCGGCCGCGAGCTCGCCGTCACCACCGTGCTGACCGTGCTGTCCCGGTTGGAGGCCAAGGGTCTGGTCCGGCGGTCCCGGGACGGCCGCGCCCACTTCTACGAGGCCACCGCCGGGCGTGAGGAGCACCTGGCCACGCTGATGCGCCAGGTGCTGGACGGAGCGGCCGATCGGGACGCCGCGCTCACCCGGTTCGTGGGCGGCATCAGCGAGCAGGATCAGGACGCGCTGCGGCGTGCGTTGGACGGCCCGGACCAATGAGTCCGGTCGGCCGCGATGGGGTGCCGATCACCGGCGCGGGCTGCCTGCTGATCGTGCTCGGGCTGGCGCTGGCCGCGCCGGTCAGCATCGCCCTGGCCCGGGCCCGGTGGACGCGACGCGCGCCCGGCTGGTCGCTGTTGCTCTGGCAGGCGGTCTGCCTCGGCGCCGGGTTCTCGGTCGTCGCCGGGCTGGCCCTGCTGGCGGTCGACCCGGCTGGCGACACGCTCGTCGGCGCCGGCCTGTACTGGTGGTCCTCGCTTGTCGCGGGCGAGCTGTCGGCGTGGCGGGCGGCCTGCGGGCTGCTCTCGCTGGCGGTCACCCTGGTGCTGCTGGCCAGCCTGCTGCGGACGGCCTGGCGGACGGTGACCCGGCGGCGGCTGCACCGGCAGATGGTCGACCTGGTCAGCCGGCCGATCGCGGCCCGGGTCCCGCTGGGCGCGGGCTGCCAGGTGCGGCTGATGGACCACCGCAGCGCCGTCGCCTACACCCTGCCCGGCCTGCACGCGCGGCTCATCGTCTCGACCGGCATGGTCGATCTGCTGACCCCGGCCGAGCTCACCGCGGTCGTCGCGCACGAGCGGGCCCACCTGCGGGCCCGGCACGACATCCTGATCATGCCGTTCCAGGCCTGGGTGGCCGCGTTCGGCCGGGTCCGCGGGGTGCGTCAGGCCGGGCGCGCGGTGGGGGAGCTGACCGAGATGCTGGCCGACGACGTCGCCGCGGCCCGGTGCGGGCCGACCGTGCTGGCCTCGGCCCTGGCCCGGGTGGCGCTGGACGGCCGGTGCGGCTCGTCGGCGGCGTCCACCTGGCCGGTGCCCGAGGCGACCACCTGCATCACCGACCGGGTCCGGCGCCTGTGTCACCCGCATCCGCTGCCCCCGGCGGCCCGAGCCGCCATCCTGGTCGTCGCGGCCGTGCTGCTGGCGGTGCCGCCGACGGTCCTGACGCTGACCTGGTGAGCCTGACGCCGACCTGGTGAGCCCGTCGCCGGCCGGACCGGCGGTGCCGGGGCCGCGGCGGGCCGGAACAAGGGCCGAGAGACGCCGACGGCGCCGGACCGGCCAGCAGATGGCCGATCGGCGCCGTCGCGGCGGGGCGATCTACTCGAGGTAGTCGCGCAGCACCTGGGAGCGGGACGGGTGCCGCAGCTTGGACATCGTCTTGGACTCGATCTGCCGGATCCGCTCACGGGTGACCCCGTAGACCTGGCCGATCTCGTCGAGGGTGCGCGGCTGGCCGTCGGTCAGGCCGAAGCGCAGCCGGACGACGCCGGCCTCGCGCTCGGACAGGGTCTGCAGGACGGCCTGGAGCTGGTCCTGGAGCAGGGTGAAGGAGACCGCGTCCACGGCCACCACGGCCTCGGAGTCCTCGATGAAGTCACCGAGCTGCGAGTCGCCCTCGTCGCCGATGGTCTGGTCCAGCGAGATCGGCTCCCGGGCGTACTGCTGGATCTCCAGCACCTTGTCCGGGGTGATGTCCATTTCCTTGGCGAGCTCTTCCGGGGTGGGCTCGCGGCCCAGGTCCTGCAGCAGCTCACGCTGGATGCGGCCGAGCTTGTTGATGACCTCGACCATGTGCACCGGGATGCGGATGGTGCGGGCCTGGTCGGCCATGGCCCGGGTGATGGCCTGGCGGATCCACCAGGTGGCGTACGTCGAGAACTTGTAGCCCTTGGTGTAGTCGAACTTCTCGACGGCCCGGATCAGGCCGAGGTTGCCCTCCTGGATCAGGTCCAGGAACGCCATGCCGCGGCCGGTGTAGCGCTTGGCGAGCGAGACGACCAGCCGCAGGTTGGCCTCGAGCAGGTGGTTCTTGGCGCGCTCGCCGTCCCGCTTGATCCACCGCAGGTCGCGGCGCATCTGGTTGGGCAGCCGCTCGCCGGCCTCCTCGAACTGACGCATCCGCTCGGCCGAGTACAGGCCGGCCTCGATCCGCTTGGCGAGGTCGACCTCCTCCTCGGCGTTGAGCAGGGCGACCTTGCCGATCTGCTTGAGGTAGGCGCGGACCGAGTCCGCGGAGGCGGTCAGCTCGGCGTCCTTGCGGGCCTGCTTGAGCGCCTCGGACTCCTCTTCGTCGTCCCAGGTGAAGTCCTCGGACTCGCCCGTCTTCTCCGGCGCGCCGTCCTTGCCGGCGGGCTTGGCCTTGGCCGCGGCCGGGGCGGCGGCCGTCTCCTCGTCCTCGTCCTCCTCGTCGTCGACCTCGACGACGCCGACCACGAGGATGTCGCCCTCGGCCGTGTCGTCGGTGCCGACGTCCGCGGCCTCGACGTCGATCAGCTCGACGTCGTCGCCGCCGATCAGGTCCTCCTCGGCACCCTCCGGGGAGTCCATGGACTCCGGATCGGTGGTGTCGACCGCCTTCTTGGGGGCCCGTACCGGCTTGGCGACCGGGTCGGGACCACCGCCCGAAGCCGTGTGCCGGGTGCGGGTCGAACTGGGAGAGGTTGCTGCGCCTGCCACTGATGCCCTTTCGCGTCAACGAGCCGCATAAGACTGGCGGTTCGCGACCCGCTCACGCCGATGTGCAGCAGAGCTGACCGACGCGGTGGATCCGAACTCGAGAACCGTGGTCCTGCCGGAAAGCGACCGCTCCAGTGTAACCGCGACGCATCCCGGCGCCGACCGAAACGAAGCCTGATGGGCGACGGATCGGCCGGCCGGGCCCGACGATCAGTCCAGGAGCAGGGCCTGGGTCGATTCGGCGGGGGTCTCGTCCGCCGGCTCGGCCTCGCTGGCGGCCAGCGCCGCGCCGACGATGCCGGCGTTGTTGATGAGCTGGGCGACCACGGTGGGCGTCCGGTTGCGCAGCAGCGGCACCCACTTCTCCGGCTTCTTGGAGATGCCGCCGCCGAGGATGAACAGCTCGGGCCAGAGCAGGTTCTCCAGCGTGCGCAGGTACTTCGAGGCGCGCTTGGCCCACTGCTCCCAGCTCAGGCCGTCCCGCTCGCGGGCCGAGGCCGCGGCCTTGGTCTCCGCGTCGTGGCCGTCCAGCTCGATGTGCCCGAGCTCGGCGTTGGGCACCAGCTTGCCGTCGTTGATCAGGGCGATGCCGATGCCGGTCCCGAACGTGACCACGATGACCAGCCCGCGCTTGCCGCGGCCGGCCCCGTACCGGGCCTCGGCCAGGCCGGCGGCGTCGGCGTCGTTGAGCACGGTGACCGGGCCGGGCAGCTGCGGCGTCATGGCGTCCTTGAGGGACGTCCCGATCCAGCTCTTGTCCACGTTGGCGGCGGTCTGCACCACGCCGTTCAGCACGACGCCGGGGAAATCGACGCCGAACGGGCCGCTGTAGTCGAAGTTCGCGGCGACCTTCCCGGCGACCTCGGCCACCGCGGCCGGGGTGGCGGGCTGCGGGGTGGGCAGCCGGAACCGCTCGCCGATCAGCACCCCGCCGCGCAGGTCGACCACGCCGCCCTTGATTCCGGTGCCGCCGATGTCGATGCCGAATGCCGTGTCGGGTGCTGAGGTTGACACGCGAGCTCCTCGCTGAACGGGGTCGGTGGGATGCCTGCGGGCGGCGCCCCAGGGCCTGCCGGGATGGTGGGCCAAATCGTACTGATTCGATTCCGCTCCGGCAGCCCGGCGCGACGGAGCGGCCGACCCCGTGCGCGGCCGCCCGCTCCCCGGCCCGGGCCGGGGAGACGGCGAGGACGGGTCAGCCGGCGCAGGCGGCCGACGGCAGCGCCGGGATCGGTGGCAGCGGCTTGGCCGCCGCGGTCTGGCCCTCGATGACCGCCGGCGGGGTGGCCGCGTCCTTGATCTGCTTGAGCTGGTCCTTCACGTCCTGGCTCATCGAGTCGTAGATGTAGCGCCCGCCCAGGGCCAGGTCGACCGAGTCGTCCACCCGGGAGTCGACCACCAGCTGGGCGCACGGGGTGACCAGGAGCACGGTGCGGGCGGCCGCGGCCCCGGCCGGGCCGAACCGGATCTGCGCGACGCACCGCAGGTCGGACGCCGGGTACAGCGGGTCGTTGCCGCTGGGCAGCATCGACTCGAAACCGGACGCCCGCAGCTCGTCGGCGACGGCCTTGGCCTGCCCGCGCACCGCGCTGGCGTTGTAGACGGTCAGCAGCACGGTCGCCGGGTTGGCCGGACGCACGTTGGCCAGGCTCTCGTGGTCGGCGTAGGCGCCCAGCGAGGTGACGATCGGGGTCGTCGTCGGGGTGGGGGACGGGCTCGCCTCGGTGCTGGCCTCGGTGCCGGGGGCGGCCCCGTCGGAACCGGACGCGGCGGCGCCGCTGCGGGAGGTGAGGGCGGTCGTGGCGGGAGCCGGACCCGGCGCGTTGCAGGCGCCGCTGTCCGCGGCGCTGGACCGCAGGCTGGGGAACCAGACGACCAGACCGACGACCAGCAGCACGCTGAGCACGATCACGATCGGCCAGTACCGGCGCCGACGGTATCGATCCGGTGCGGAGGCGAGACTCACCGCTGCAATGACCTTCCTGTCTGGGGCTGCCGACGGACCTGCGGGGCCGTCGCCGATGCCCCCGCCGCGGGCGGGGCGCGACGGGCTGACCTGTCGTCCGGGCAGCGGCTGGCGCCATCATGGCCGCCACGGCATGGAACCAGGGTAAAGCCACGCCGAGGTGTGAGCGGGGCCGCGCTCGACCACCCGGCGGGTATCGGCTACTCTGCGCGCGCCGATCCGAACGCCCGGGGTCGACGGTGACCCCGGCGGGCGGTGGCGTCGAGGACACGAGTGCCCGGACGGGGGCGTGATCACCGGTCCCGGTGGGCACAAAACAGGCTTCGAATGCGTTACCTCGGTCGCAGTGAACGGAGCAAGTGCAACCCGGGATTGCTCCCGGGGTGAGGAAAGAGAAAATGGCTACCGACTACGACGCTCCACGTCGCAACGAATCCGACGAACCATCCGAAGACTCCCTGGAAGAACTCAAGGCCCGGCGGAACGAGGCGCAGTCCTCGGTCGTCGACGTCGACGAGGGTGACACCGCCGAAAGTTTCGAGCTGCCCGGGGCCGACCTGTCCGGGGAGGAGCTGACCGTCAAGGTCATCCCCAAGCAGGCCGACGAGTTCACCTGCTCGGTGTGCTTCCTGGTCCAGCACCGCAGCCGGCTGGCCACCGACAACGGTGGTCGCCTGGTCTGCGTGGACTGCGCCTGAGCCCGCCGGCGGTCGGCGGGCGGGCGGACGACCGGAGCGGGGACGCACCGTGGAACCGGTGATCGACCACACACAACTGATCGGCCCGACCGGGTCGAGCCGGGCCCGGGGCCAGGTGGGGGACTTCCACCGGGCCTACGGCCTGCCGGTCCGGACGGTCCCGACCGCGTCGGTCGGGCCCGACCAGGTGGCGCTGCGGCAGGCCCTGATCGAGGAGGAGGTCCGCGAGCTGGCCGACGCCGCCCGGCTCGGGGACGTGGTCGGCGTGGCCGATGCCCTCGCCGACATCGTCTACGTGGCCTACGGCACGGCGCACGTCTACGGGATCGACCTGGACGCCGTGCTGGACGAGGTCCACTCGTCCAACATGACCAAACTCGGCGCGGACGGCCGGCCGGTGCGGCGCGCCGACGGCAAGGTGCTCAAGGGGCCGGACTACCGGCCGCCGGACGTCCGGGGCGTGCTGGCCCGGGCCGGTGCCGCCCCGGTGGCCGACCCGGCGCCGGTCCCGGTGGCCGGCACGATCTCCGGTCCGGTGGGCCCCGGGGTTACCCTCGAAGGAGCCGGCGCGGTCGGGTCGAACGACCCCGGACGTGACGGCGGGACCCAGACAGCATCCGGCGCGGGACAGGAGGGACGGCCGTGGGCGGAACCTTCTCCACCTGGCTGAAGAAGTTCACCAAGGACGACGACGAGGTCGACGCCGACCGGCTCAGCGGCGAGGCGGACGCCTCCGGGGCCGTCCGGGCGCAGATCTGCTGCCAGGGCGAACGGGTCGTGCTGCAGGGTCGCCTGCGCTACGTCGACCTGCGGCCGACCGACTCGCTGGCGACGCTGGTCGCCGAGCTCTACGACGGCACCGAAGGCGTCCAGCTGATCTGGCTGGGCCGCCGGTCCATTCCCGGCATCGAACCCGGACGCACCGTCAAGGTGCGCGGCCGGGTCGCCATCCGGGACGGCCGCAAGGTCATCTACAACCCGGACTACGACCTGCTGCCGGCGCACGCGTCGTGACCGACCCGGAGCCGTACCGATCCCCGGCCCCGCACCCTCCGGCCGCCCCGCATCCGGCCGCGGGACCGGTCGATCCGGGCGCCCCGACCGGACCGGCGGAGCCGGTCCACGCGGCCGAGCCGGGGGCCGCCGCCCGGCCGCCGATGCCGACCATCTGGGACCAGATGGGCGGTGTCATGGGCATGGTCGACTCCGGCCTGCCGGTCGTCGTGTTCATCGTGGCCAACATGATCGGCGGCCTGGGCTGGGGCATCGGCGCGGCGGTCGCCGCCGCGGTGGTCATCGCCGGCCTGCGGATCGCCCGCAAGCGTCCGGTCACCCAGGCCATCGGCGGGCTGTTCGGGGTGGGGATCGCCGCCTACATCGCCTACCGCACCGACTCGGCCAAGGGGTACTTCCTGCTGGGCATCTGGAGCTACCTGCTCTACGGCGGGGCGCTGCTGCTGTCCATCGTGGTGCGCTGGCCGCTGATCGGCGTGATCTGGGAGTCGATCAACGGGCGGGGCACGGCCTGGCGTAAGGACCGGGCGCTGGTCCGCAAGTACGACTGGGCGACGTTCGTCTGGGTCGTCGTGTTCGCCGTGCGCTACCTGGTGCAGAACTACCTCTACGACACCGACCAGGTCGGCTGGCTGGCCGCGTTCCGGCTGATCATGGGCTACCCGCTGTTCATCGTGGCGATCGCCGTCAGCGTGCTCATCGTGGCCCGGGGCACCTGGCCGGAGGGGCTGACCTGGCGGGAGCGGATCGCGCACCTGCGCCAGTCGGGCCGCCCGCAGCGGCGCGAGGACACGCCGCCCGCCGACCCGGCCTGATCGACACCGGCGTGCCCGTCGCGGCGCGCCGGGCCGCAGGCCACCGGGCCCGGGCGAGAGCGGGCCGTGCGCGTGGACCGGAGCGCGTTAGCGCAGGGCCTCCCGGACCTCGCTCTCGACCTCGGTGGAGGCCACGAACAGCAGCTCGTCGCCGGGCTCGAGCGGCTCGTCCGGCTGCGGCACGATCACCCGGCCGCCGCGCAGGATCGTCACCAGGGCGGCGTCGCGGGGCAGCTGCAGGTCGCGGACCGGCCGGCCGGCGATGCTCGTCGTCGGGGGCAGGGTGACCTCGACCAGGTTCACCTGCCCCTGCCGCAGCGTGAACAGGCGCACCAGGTCGCCGACCGAGACGGCCTCCTCGACCAGCGCGGCCAGGATGCGCGGGGTCGACACGGCCACGTCCACGCCCCAGGCGTCGGTGAACAGCCACTCGTTGCGGGGGTCGTTGACCCGGCCGACCACCCGGCCGACCGCGAACTCGGTCTTGGCCAGCAGCGACACGACCAGGTTGACCTTGTCGTCGCCGGTGCAGGCGATCACCACGTCGCAGGTCTGCAGGCCGGCGTCCTCCAGCAGGGCGACCTCGCAGGCGTCGGCCAGCACCCACTCGGCCGCCTCGATCCGCCCGGGCTTGATCGCCTCCGGGTCCCGGTCGATCAGCATGACCTGGTGGCCGTTCTCCACGAGCTCGCCGGCGATCGAACGACCCACCGAGCCCGCACCGGCGATGGCGATGCGCATTACAGGCCGTCCACCGGGGAGATGGCGGCCTTGTCGGCCACGTCGTGGATGTCCCGGGACAGCACCGAGGCGTAGACCAGGTCGCCGTCCTGCACCACCGTCTCGGCGGACGGCAGCAGGCCGCGGCCGAACCGCACGACGAACGCGGCGTGCACGCCCACCGCAGCCTCCAACTCGGTCAGCGGCCGGCCGATCCAGTGCCGGTGGTAGGGCAGGTTGACGATCGTGACGGTGCCCGACGGGTCCCGCCACTCGCTGATCAGGCCCTCGGGGATGATCATGCGCAGCAGCCGGTCGGTGGTCCAGGGCACGGTCGCGACGGTCGGGATGCCCAGCCGCTCGTAGACCTGGGCGCGCTTGGCGTCGTAGATGCGGGCGACCACGGTCTCCACGTTGAACTGCTCGCGGGCGACCCGGGCGGCGATGATGTTGGAGTTGTCGCCGGAGGACACCGCGGCGAACGCGTGCGCCTCCATGATCCGCGCGGCCAGCATGACGTCGCGGTCGAAGCCCATGCCGGTGACCTGCTGGCCGTGGAAATCGGCCCCGAGCCGGCGGAACGAGGCCGGGTCGCGGTCGATGACGGCCACCGAGTGGCCGGCGCGGCCGAGTTGCCGGGCCAGGGACGACCCGACCCGGCCGCACCCCATGATCACGATGTGCACGCCGCTGCCCCTTCGTGGTGCCCTGGTGTCCCCAGCAACCTACAACGCGAGCAACCTACAACGGCCGGCCGACGGGCCCGGCCCACCCCCGCGCCCGGGCCGAACCGCTGCCGAACCGCTGCCGATCCGGGTGCCCCGGGGACCGCCGTGTCGAAGCCGTCACCGGAGCGACCTACGCTTGGTCGTTGTGTCCAAGCTGACCACCGCCGCCAAGCGTCTGCTGGTCGGCCGGCCCTTCCGCAGCGACAAGCTGGCGCACACGCTGCTGCCCAAGCGGATCGCTCTCCCGGTCTTCGCCTCCGACGCGCTGTCCAGCGTCGCCTACGCGCCGCAGGAGATCTTCGCGGTGCTGTCGGTCGCCGGGCTGGCGGCCTACGCGTATGCGCCGTGGGTGGCCGGCCTGGTCGCGCTGGTGATGATCGTCGTGGTCGCCTCGTACCGGCAGAACGTCCACGCCTACCCCAGCGGCGGCGGCGACTACGAGGTCGTCACCAAGAACCTCGGCCCGACCGCCGGTCTGATCGTGGCCAGCGCGCTGCTGGTCGACTACATCCTCACCGTCGCGGTGTCCACCGCGGCCGGGGTCGCCAACATCGGGTCCGCCATCCCGGTGGTGGGCGATCACCCGGTGTGGTTCTCGATCGGCATCATCGTGCTGGTCTGCGCGCTGAACCTGCGCGGCATCCGCGAGTCGGGTTCGGCGTTCGCCATCCCGGTCTACGCGTTCATCATCTCGATCGCGGCGATGATGCTGACCGGCCTGGTCCAGTTCATCATCGGCGCCGACGTCAGGGCGCCCAGCTCCGAGTTCCACATGCAGGCCGAGCACGCGCTGACCGGCCTGCCGCTGATCTTCCTGTTCGCCCGCAGCTTCTCCTCCGGGTCGGCCGCGCTGACCGGCGTCGAGGCGATCTCCAACGGTGTGCCCGCGTTCCGCAAGCCCAAGTCCCGCAACGCGGCCACCACGCTGGCCCTGATGGCCGGCCTGTCGGTGAGCATGCTGATCGGGCTGGTCCTGCTCACCCTCTACACCGGGGTGCAGTACGCCGACGACCCGGCCGCCCAGCTGGTCGGTGCGCCCGACGGCTACTACCAGAAGACGCTGATCGCGCAGATCGCCGAGACGGTGTTCGCCGGCTTCCCGATCGGCTTCTACATCGTCTCGTTCACCACCGGCCTGATCCTGGTCCTGGCCTGCAACACCGCATTCAATGGCTTCCCGGTGCTGGGGTCGATCCTGGCCCAGGACCGGTTCCTGCCCCGGCAGCTGCACACCCGGGGCGACCGGCTGGCGTTCTCCAACGGCATCGTGTTCCTGGCCGCGATCGCGCTGATCCTGATCATCGCGTTCCAGGCCGACGTCACCGCGCTGATCCAGCTCTACATCGTGGGCGTGTTCGTCTCGTTCACGTTCTCCCAGCTGGGCATGATCAAGCACTGGAACAAGCTGCTGCGGGTCGAGCAGGACCCGGCGGTGCGCCGACGGTACCGCCGCTCGCAGACCATCAACGCGATCGGCTTCTGCTTCACCGGCGTCGTGCTGATCATCGTGCTGATCACCAAGTTCATCGCCGGCGCGTGGATCGCGATCCTGGCGATGGCGATCATCTTCGTCACCATGCGGGCCATCAAGCGGCACTACGAGCGGGTCGCCCGGGAGATCGCCGCCGACGAGGACGACATGGTGCTGCCCAGCCGGGTGCACGCGATCGTGCTGGTGTCCAAGCTGCACCTGCCCACGATGCGGGCCCTGGCGTTCGCCCGCGCCACCCGGCCGGACACCCTCGAGGCGGTCACCGTCAACGTCGACCCCGATGACACCTCCGACCTGGCCCGCGAGTGGGAGGACCGGCAGATCCCGGTCGCCCTGAAGGTCATCGACTCGCCGTTCCGGGAGATCACCAAGCCGGTCCTGGACTACGTGCGGCGGGCCCGCAAGAACTCGCCGCGCGACGTGGTCACCGTGTTCATCCCCGAGTACGTCGTCGGCCACTGGTGGGAGCACATCCTGCACAACCAGTCCGCGCTGCGGCTCAAGGGGCGGCTGCTGTTCACCCCTGGCGTCATGGTCACCTCGGTGCCCTGGCAGCTCTCGTCGTCCGAGGCGCTGGACGAGCGGATCCGGCTGCGGGCCGAGCGCACGCCGTCCATCCGCGGCCGCAAGCCGGGGTCGCTGATCCCGCCGGAGGGCGCCTCGGAGACCGGGACGTTCGGCATCCGGTACGGCGATGAGTGACCCCGGGACGGACCGGCCGGACCCGGCGGAGCGGGCGGTGCCCGGTGCGGGAGGAGACTCGGTGAGCGATCCGGGGACCGGTGCGGGGACGCCCGCCGACGGCGGGACGGGTCCGACCGCGGACGACCTGGCCCCCGGGGTCGAGGTGGAGCTGGAGATCGGGCCGGTCGCCCACGGCGGCCACTGCGTGGCCCGGTACGAGGGACGGGTGGTTTTCGTGCGGCTCGCCCTGCCGGGGGAGCGGGCGCTGGTCCGGATCACCGAGGCCCGGCCCGGCTCCTTCTGCCGCGGCGAGGCGATCGAGATCCGCGCGGCCGACCCGCGCCGGGTCGCCGCACCGTGCTCGCACTTCCGGCCGGGCGGGTGCGGCGGCTGTGACTTCCAGCACGCCGCGGCCGACCTGCAGCGCGACCTCAAGGCGACGGTGATCGCCGAGCAGCTGCGCCGGCTGGCCGGGCTGGACCTGACGGTGCCGGTGGAGCCGCTGCCGGGCGGGGAGTTCGGCTGGCGGTCGCGCGTGCGGTGGGCGCTGGACCAGGACGGCCGGATCGGCCCCCGCGGCGTCCGCTCGCACCGGGTGGTACCCATCAGCGAGCGGCAACCCTGCCTGATCGCCGATCCGGCGCTCACGGCGGCCGTCGACGTGCTGGACGTGCCCGACCGGGTGCGCCGGGCCGCGCCCCGGCCACCGCGGGCGTCCAGGTCGCGCCGGGACGGCCGCTCCGGTCGGCCCGGTTCCCGGCCGGCCGCGCTCCCCGAGGTGGTGCTGGCGCGCGCCGCCGACGGCGCGGTCACCCCGACCTGGCCCGGGCCCGGCGCCCCGGAAAGCCCGGTCGTCACCGAACATGCCGCCGGCCGGGACTTCTCGGTCGCCGCCGACGGCTTCTGGCAGCCCCACGAGGCCGCGGCCGACGTGCTGGCCGAGGCCGTGGCCCAGGCGCTGGCCGGCGTGGAGCTGACCGGCCGGGTCGCCTGGGACCTGTACGGCGGGGTCGGGCTGTTCGCCGAGGTGCTCGCCGTGGCCGTCGGCCCGGACGGCACGGTGGTCTGCGTCGAGTCCGACGACCGGGCGGCCACGCTGGCGGTGGCGAACCTGGTCGGGCATCTCGGCGCCGTCGTGCGGGCCGGCGACGTGCGCGAGGTGCTGGCCGACCTGGATCCCGAGGTGGCGGCGGTGGTGCTCGACCCGCCCCGCAGTGGGGCCGGCCCGGCGGTCTGCGCCGAGCTCGCCGCCCGGCGGCCGGACGTGATCGTGTACGTGGCCTGCGACCCGGCCGCGCTGGCCCGGGACACCGCGGCCCTGGCCGCGGGCGGGTACGCGCTCACCGGCCTGCGGGCGTTCGACACCTTCCCGCAGACGCATCACGTCGAATGTGTCGCCCGCTTCACCCCGGTCCCCGGCTGACCGCCGCCTGACGGTCCGGTCGCCGCGGTCCGGCTCGATCCGCGCGGCGGCCATGTATCCGGGGACGGCCCGGGTGGCTCTTTCCTCGCAGTGTGCGCGACTACTTGCCGTGCGCGTGGAGGAGGAGTTTTGTATGTCCATGTCCACTGATGTCCATCCGATCGGCGTCGACACCACTCGTCCGCCGAGCATTCCGCGGGCCACGATCACCCAGAGTGTCGGAACGGAACGGGTCGACGTGCTGTTCCCGCTGGTCGACGAGGACGAGTGGCCGCCGTATCCGGCCGAGTCCGTCGAGGCGGTGCTGATCGCCCACGACCTGGCCGAGATCGTGGCCGTCCCGTGGTTCCTGACCAATCTCTCGCGGGGGGACATCGTCCGCGTCCGGCACGACGGGATCGGGTACGTCGGCGGGGTCGTCGTCAGCCGCGGCGGGCATTCCACGCTGCACGTGATGGCCGCCGCCGACGACGAACTCGCCCCGGTGATGCACGCGCTGGCCGAGCTCGGCGCCCGGGTGGGCAGCGGCCTGGAACCGCCGATGCTGGCCGTCGACGTCCCCGAGTCCGCCTCGCTGGACAAGATCGTCCGGGTGCTCGCCGCGGCCGAATCGATGACCTGCGCCTTCACCGTCGCCTGCGACCAGCACCGGTCGCGGCCGCGGTCGGCCTGTGCCTGACCGGCCCCGGGACCGCCGACACCCCGACACCCCGAGTGGGGCGGGCCGGGCGCGTGGGCGGGGTGAACGAGCGGGCGGGGTGAACGAGCGGGCGGGGCGGACGAGCGGGCGGGGCGGACGAGCGGCGCGACCCGACGTGCGGGCCCGGGTCAGGCGCCGCCGAACCAGCCGGAGGGTCCCGCGCTCTGCCGGCCCGCCATCCGCGGGGCGTACTGGTCGAAGAACACCCGGGCGGTCAGCTCGCGCCGGCTGCGGACGTCGGCCTTGGCGAAGATCGACTTGAGGTGGTCCTGGACCGTGTAGGCGGACAGGTGCAGTTCCCTGGCGATCTCCGTCGTGCTCACCCCGCGCAGCACCAGCTGGACCACCGACTGCTCCCGGGCGGTCAGCCCGAACGCGGCCACGATCAGCGGCACCACCTCCGGCGGCCGCGCCTCCTCGATCGTCAGCACGACGTCGGCCGGCCCGCCGGTCATCGCCATCAGCGGTGAGGCGTGCGCGACCACCCAACCGCCGCCCCGCGTGCGCAGCCGCATCCGCGGGATCTGGGTGGTCCGGCCGGCCGCATAGGTCCGCGCGGCGCCGGCCAGGCTGAGCAGGCTCATCGGCAGCGGCGCGTCGCCCAGCGGGCCCCCGCCGAGTTCGGTCACCCGGGTCTGCGCGCCGACGCTGGCCTGCAGCACCTGCCCGGTGCCGTCCAGCACGATCACCGCCGGACCGACGCCCGCGGAGATGATGCCGTCGTCGGCCGCCATCGCCGCCCCGGTCACCAGCCCGGCCCGCAGCCCGCGGCCCAGGGTCGGCGCCACCTCGCTGGCGAACGTCAGCTCGGCCGGGGTGAACGCCGACCGCTCGCCGTCCCGGAACAGCGCGACGAAACCCCAGGTCAGGCCGTCGACCCGGAGCGCGAGCCGCAGCTCGTCGGTGAACCCCCACAGCTGGTGGAAGAACTCGGCGACCCGGGGGGAGTCCAGCGGATGGCCGCCCGTCTCCAGGTGCGCGGTCGTCACGCCCCCGGGGCGGCGCACCACCTCGCGGAAGTCGTACGGTTCGGCCGACTCGTACTCCCAGAACGCCCACTGGTCGTCCTGCTCGTCGGTCAGGCCGCCCCACTTCACGGTCCCGGTGATCAACTCGGTGGCCGGGTCGGCGGGCGCGACGCAGGCGGCCACGAACGGCAGCGCGGTGGCCAGCACCTCGACCGCCGCGGCCCCGAAATCGTCGGCCGACAGGCCGGCCGCGGCCAGCTGGTCCAGCCGGGTGCGCGCCCGTTCGGTCGCCAGGGTCGCCATCGGATCAGTATGGGACCGGCCGGCCGGCGACCGGTATCCCAGAATTCTGGGGACGTGTTTCCCCACCGACCTGGGATGGTCGGCGGCCGGGCCGGCGCCCGATGGTGGTCGTCATGACCGCCACCCCCACCGCCGCCGGGCCGGATCCCGGGCGCACCGTGCTCCGGCTCAACCCGCACGGCCCGAGCCGGCGCTTCGGGTACGACCAGGGCCAGCTGCGGACCGCGCCGCGGCACCTGCTGACGGCGGCGGGCCAGGGGCCGGTCGACGAGCACGGTGTCGTGATGCACGAGGGCGACGTCTGCGCCCAGCTCGCCCTGACGATGCGCAACGTCGAGCAGGTGCTCGCCGCGGGCGGTATGACGCTCGCCGACGTCGTCCGGCTCACCGTCTACACCACCGACGTCGACGCCGCCCTGGCCGCGTACGGGGCGATCACCGAACGGCTCGACCCGGCCGGCGCCACCCCGCCGGCCACCCTCGTCGGGGTCGCCCGGCTCGTGCACCCCGGGATGGCGGTGGAGATCGAGGTCACCGCCGCCCGCTGAACCGCCGCCCGCTGAACCGCCGCCCGCTCAACCGCCGCCCGCTGAAACGCAGTCCGTCCCGGCGGCCCGTTCCGCGGTGCCGTCCCGATCTCCCGACCCGACCTCCCGACCCGACCTGCCCTTCTCGATTGGACCGATGATGACCATCTCCCTGACCCCCGTCACCGACCTGGCGGCCGCCGTCGCCGGCCCGGTGCTCACCCCCGGCCATCCCGACTATCCCGCCGAGGTCGCGGGTTTCAACCTTTCCGTGGCCGCGGCGCCCGCGGTGGTGGTGGGCGCCACCGGCGCGGCGGACATCGCCACGGCGGTGACCTGGGCGGCCGACGCGGGCCTGCCGATCACCGTGCAGGCCAACGGCCACGGCCTGACCGGCGACCTCGCCGGCACCCTGCTGATCAGCACCCGGCGGCTGACCGCGGTGACGGTCGACCCGGTCGCCGCGACCGCGACGGTCGGTGCCGGTGCCCGTTGGCGGGCCGTCATCGACGCGGCCGCGCCGCACGGCCTGGCTCCGCTGAACGGCTCGTCCTCGTCGGTCGGCGCGGTCGGGTACACCCTGGGCGGTGGGCTCGGCCCGCTGGCCCGCCGGTTCGGCCTGGCCGCCGACCGGGTCCGCGCGCTGACCCTGGTCACCGGTGACGGCGAGATCCGCCGGGTCGACGCCGAGCACGACCCCGACCTGTTCTGGGCGATCCGGGGCGGCAAGGTCGGCTTCGGCATCGTCGTGGACATGACGATCGACCTGGTGCCGGTCCGCCGGCTGGTCGGCGGCGGCCTGTTCTTCCCGGGGGAGGCGGCCGCGGCGGTGCTGCACGGCTGGCGGCGTTGGGCCCCCGCGCTGCCCGTCGAGGCCGGGACCTCGATCGCGTTGCTGCGGCTGCCGCCGGACCCGTCCCTGCCGCCGCCGCTGCAGGGCCGGTTCGTCGTGCACCTGCGATTCGCGCACCTGGGGACGCCGGCCGAGGCCGCGGAACTGCTCGCGCCGATGCGCGACATCGCGCCCGTGCTGGCCGACACCGTGGGCGACCTGCCCTACCCGGCGATCGACGCCGTCCACATGGACCCGACGACGCCGTTGCCCGCGTACGACCACGGGGTCGGCCTGACCGCGCTGCCGCCCGAGGCGGTCGACGCGCTCGTCGCGGTGGCCGGGGCGGAGTCCGGGTCGGGGGTCACCATGGTCGAGCTGCGGCTGCTCGGCGGGGCGGTGGCCGCGCCGGTGGCGGACACCGCGCCGAGCGCGGCGCCGGGCCGGTCCGCGGCCTTCCAGGCCTATGTCCTCGGGGTGCCGGCCGGCCCGGCCGCCGCGCTGATCCCCGCCCAGGTCGAGGCGGTGGTCGGCGCGCTGGCCCCGTGGCGCACGGCCGGCGGGCCGAACTTCCTGGGCATGGGCGGTGCCGGTGCCGCCGGCGGGCTCTGGCCGGCCGACCAACGGGCCAGGCTGGCCGCCGTCGCCCGCCGGTACGACCCGCAGGATCTGTTCGGCGGGGCGACCCGGTTCGGCGGCTGACCCGCCCGGCGCCCGCGGACCGGCCCCGAGTGTGCAGAAACCGCCCTCATTGCGCGGCAATGAGGGCGGTTTCTGGACACTCGTCGGGGTGCGCCCGGGTCGTCAGGGGCGCCGCTGCCAGGCGGCCAGGGCGGCGGGCCGGTTGGTGATGATCGCGTCGACGCCGGCCCCGGCCAGCGCCGCCCACCGGGCCGGGTCGTCGGCCGTCCAGCAGGCGATCCCGATCCCGGCGGCGTGCAGGGCCGGCACGACGTCCGGCCGGCGCAGCAGCGCGCCGACGGAGGGGTTGTAGTAGGCGGCCCCGAGGTCGCGGCAGCGGGCCACCGGGTCGGCGTCCAGGTCGGTGACCAGCAGGCCGAAGGGCCGGTCCGGATCGGCCCGGTGCAGCTCGCGCAGCACCTCGAGCTCGAACGACTGGAGCAGCACCCGGCCGGCCGCCCCGTGCCCGTCGACGGCGGCGAGCACCGTCCGGATCTGCGCGCTGGTGTGGTAGCCCTTCAGCTCCAGCAGCAGGGCGCGGCCCGGCGTCACCATCGTCAGCAGGTCGTCCAGCCGCGGCACCCACTCGCCGGGCCGGCCGCGCACGGTCAGCCGGGCCACGTCGCGGTACCGGGCGGCGCGCACCGGGCCCCGGCCGGTCGTCGTGCGGTCGAGGTCGCGGTCGTGCAGCAGGACCGGCACGCCGTCCGCCGTCGGCTGGGTGTCGGCCTCCACCCAGGTCACGCCGGCGTGCCAGGCGGCCAGGAAGGCCGAGAGCGTGTTCTCCGCCCACGACGCGCTCGCGCCGCGATGCGCGATCACCAGCGGCGGCCCGCCGCCGTGACGCATGGTCACCACGGGCCGGCCCGGATCGGGTGAGGTCACGGTCACCTGGCGGAATGTACCGCTCCCGCGCGGCCGGGGCAGGTTCGTCCGGGTGGGGGAGCCGGCCACCGGACGCGCCCGGACGTGCCATCCCGACGTGACGGCAACCATGCCGTGAAACCGGGCGTCGTTACCTGGCGGTACGGTCGTTGAGGATCCGGACAGCGAGCAGGGAGGCGTCGGTGACAGATCAGGGGCGTCCCGGCCCGTCCGGGCCCGACGGGCCGCCGTCGGCGCGGCTGCACGACTTGTCGCCGGCCCGGTTGCGGGCGATGTCGCCGGCGGAGCTGACCGACGTGGCCGCCGACATCCGCGATCTGCTCGTGACCCAGACCGCCAAGCGCGGCGGTCACCTTGGCCCCAACCTGGGCATCGTCGAGCTGACCATCGCCCTGCACCTGGTGTTCGACTCGCCGGCCGATCCCATCCTGTTCGACACCGGTCACCAGGCCTACGTGCACAAGGTGCTCACCGGCCGGGCCGACCGCTTCGACCGGCTGCGCACCCGGCACGGGTTGTCCGGGTACCCGAGCCGGGCCGAGTCCGAGCACGACTGGATCGAGAACTCGCACGCCTCCACCTCGCTGTCCTACGCGGACGGGATGGCCAAGGCCATCGCCCTGCGCGGGGAGAAGGACCGCACCGTGGTCGCGGTCATCGGAGACGGCGCGCTGACCGGCGGCATGGCCTGGGAGGCGTTGAACAACATCGCCGCGGCCGACCGGCCGCTGGTCATCGTGCTCAACGACAACGGGCGTTCCTACGCGCCGACCACCGGCGGGATGGCCCAGCGGATGGCCGCGATCCGGTTGCGCCCCGGGTACGAGCGGATGCTGGGCCGGGTCAAGCACACGCTGCCCCGCGCCCCGGTCGTGGGCCGGCCGCTGTACGCGGCCCTGCACGCCGCCAAGTCCGCGGTCAAGGACTTCTTCGTCCCGCAGACCATGTTCGCCGACCTCGGGCTGAAGTACGTCGGTCCGGTCGATGGGCACGACGTCGAGGCCCTGGTGCAGGCGCTGCGCGGGGCCCGGGCGTTCGGCGGCCCGGTCGTGGTGCACTGCGTCACCCGCAAGGGCCAGGGCTACCACCCGGCCGAGAACGACGAGGCCGAGCAGATGCACTCGCCGCCCGCGTTCGACCCGGCCACCGGCAAGCCCGTCGCCGCGACCACGACCACCTGGACGCACGTCTTCGGGCGCGAGATGGTCGTCGCCGGGGCCGAGCGGCCCGACGTCGTGGCGATCACCGCGGCCATGTGCGGCCCGACCGGGCTGACCCCGTTCGGGACCGCCTTCCCGGACCGCATCTTCGACGTCGGCATCGCCGAACAGCACGCGCTGACCTCCGCGGCGGGGCTGGCCATGGGCGGCATGCACCCGGTCGTCGCGGTCTACTCGACCTTCCTCAACCGGGCCTTCGACCAGCTGCTGATGGACTGCGCGCTGCACCGGCTGGGCGTGACGGTCGTGCTGGACCGGGCCGGCGTGACCGGCGAGGACGGGCCGAGCCACCACGGCATGTGGGACATGTCGCTGGCCGGGATCGTGCCGGGCCTGCGGATGGCCGCGCCGCGCGACGCCCTCACCCTGGCCGAGGAGCTGCGCGAGGCCCTGGACGTCGCGGACGGCCCGACGGTGCTGCGGTTCCCCAAGGGGGCGGTGCCGGCGACCATCCCGGCCGTCCGCCGGGTGCTGGCGAACCCCGGTGCCGGGCCCGGCCCGGTGCCGGTGTCCGGCCCCGACGGTGGCGTCGACGTGCTGGCCGAGCCGGGGTCCGGGGCCGAGCGGGACGTGCTGCTCGTCGCCGTGGGCGCGTTCGGCGCGATGGCCGTCGAAGCGGCCCGGCTGCTGGCCGAGCAGGGCATCGGGGTCACCGTGGTCGACCCGCGGTGGGCGCTGCCGGTGCCGGCCGAGATCGAGCTGCTGGCGGCCGAGCACCGCCTGGTCGTCACCGTGGAGGACGGCGGCCGGTCCGGTGGGGTGGGCGCCGCGGTGGTCGACCGGCTCTCCGGGAGCGGCCGGCCGGTGCACGTGCTGGCGTTGCCGCAGCAGTTCCTCGAGCCGGCCTCCCGCGGTGAGCTCCTGGCCGAACTCGGGCTGACCGGCCAGGCCGTGGCCAGGGGCATCACCGAGCTGATCGCGCGGGGCAGCACGGAGCCGGCCCGGGCCGGCGAACCGGCCGGGCAGCAGTAACCGAGTACGGCACAGGGGAGAGCATGCGGGTCCTGGTGGTGGAGGACGCCCGGCGGCTGGCGGACGCGATCGC
>NZ_JBMDXT010000007.1:0-3431 GCF_048594475.1 Nakamurella sp.
GGGGGAGCCGGTCGGGGGCGCGTGCCGGGGGGACCCGCGCGGGGGCGCCGCCTCCTGCCCCCCCGGGGGGGCCGGGTGGGTGACCGGGGCCGGGGGGGTCGACCGCCACCAGTCGGCCGGCGACCTGCCGCTCACCGCGACCGACGCCGGCAACCGGCCCGTCGACCTGCTCGGCCCGGACGGTCCGGTCCAGGTGGTCCCGGCCCCGGCCGACCTGCGGCTGACCGACCCGTCCGCGATCGAGCAGCCGGTCGCCGGCGGCTCCGGCCGCATCACGTTCACCGCGGCGAACGCCGGCGGCCGGCCGACGGTGCCGACCGGCATCGACGTCACCGGGACCGACGGCGTGAGCCTGGCCGCCAGCGCGACCGGGACCGTGAGCTGCGACGCGCCCGCCGGCCGTTGCACCCTGCCGGCCATCGCCCCGGGTGGACAGGTGATCGTCTCCCTGACCATCTCGGCCACCCCGGCGACCACCACCGGCACTGTGACGGTGACGCCGGACGGCGGCCCCGCCGGCCCCCGATTCACCGTCCTGGCCGGGCCCGGCATCACCGCTTTGACCACGCCGACCGGTCAGCTGGTCGCCGACGGCGCCGCCCGGACCGTCCCGGTCGCCGCGGCCCTGGCGCCCACGGTGACCACCCCGGGGCCGGTCACCGTGACCTCCGGCAGCCCGGCGGTCCGGCTGTCCTGCGGCGGGGCGACCGCCGCCGGCACGGCTACCTGCACCCCGGGCGCCGGGAACGGCTTCGACCTCGTCGTCGTGGTCGACCCGGACCAGGCCCCCGGTCCCCTGCCGATCACCGCCGCCGACGCGGGCGCCCGCCCCCTGAACCTGCGCGGGCCGGACGGCCCGGTGCAGGTCGTCCCGGCCCCGGCCGATCTGACCCTCGCGCTGGGTACCGTCGTTCCCCCGGCCGCCGGCGGGCAGGGCAGCGTGACCGTGACGATCGCGAACACCGGCGGTCTGCCCTCGGGCGCCGATCGCTCGCTGGGGCTGTCCCTGCCCGCGGGTCTCACGCCGGGCAGCGCCACCCCCGGGGTCGACTGTGCCGGGACGACCTGCACCCTGCCCCCGGTCGGGCCCGGCGCCTCGCTGATCGTGACGGTGACCCTGGCCGCCGACCCGGGCGCGACCGACGGCCTCGCCGAGATTACGCTCGGCGAGGCCGGCACCGGTCCGTTCCCGATTCCGGTCCGGGCCGGAGTCACCGCGCTGTCCGTGCCGGCCGGCACCCTGCTCGCCGACGGGCGGCCACAGACCGTCCCGGTGACCGCGACGCCGGCCGCCGGCGTCACCGATCTCGGTGCGATCACGGTGACCGCGCCCGACGGCATCGACCTGGCCTGCCCGGACACCGGGACCGCCGGCCCCACGGTGACGTGCGACCTCGGCACGGGCACGACCGTCCCGCTCACCATCACCCCGGCCACCGGCGCACCGCTGGGCCCGATCGCCCTGACCGCCCGGGACGCGGGCGGCCGGACGATCCCGGACGACTTCCGCGGACTCGTCGTGCGGTCCCCCGCGCGGCTCGACCTCGGCCCGGTGGTGCTCGTGCGGCCGCTCGTGGCCGGCGGTGGCGGCGCGGTCGCCCTGACCGTCACCAACTCGGGCGGGGTCGAGTCCGCGCCCGCCGCGCTCACCCTGCCGGCCCCGGCCGGGGTCGCGATCAGCGGCGTCACGGTCGACGGCGACGGGGCCGCCGGCCGGGTGGCCGACGGGCCCGGCCCCGCCTGGTCGGTCGGTGCCCTCGCCCCCGGCGCGTCCGTCACCCTGACCGTCGACCTGACGGTCGACCCGACCGTCCCGGCCGACGCCGAGCTGCGCCTCGCCGTCGGGGACACGGAGTCCGATGCCCTGGCCGTGTCCGTGGCCGCGGGCATCGACCGGCTGGTCGTCGACCCGGACGGCCCGGTCGTCGCCGACGGGCGGCCGAGCGACCGCACCGTCACCGTCGAGGCCGCCGACGGCATCGACCCGGGCGAGGTCACCCTGGTGGCCGGCGGGGGCATCACCATCACGGGCCCGAACGGCTGCCCGTCCGACGCCGACGAAACCCGGGTGACCTGCGGCGACCGCCGCTTCACCGTCGCGATCACCGCACCGCCGGGCACTGCCGCCGGCCCGCTGCCGCTGACCGCGACCGACGCCGGCGGCCGGCCGCTCACGCTCACCGCCCTGACCGTCGCCGCTCCCGCCACGCTCGACTTCGTCGGTGACGCCGAGATCGTCGCGCCGCCGGTGGCCGGCGGAACCGGCGCCGTCCGGTTCACCGTCACCAACTCCGGCGGGGTGGCCTCGGCCGACGGGGTCCCGGTCCGGGCCGCGGGCACCGAGGGTCTGACCCCGACCGCGGTCGAATGCTCCGCCGGCGCGGTGGCGCCCGCCGTCGCCGCCGGCGATCCGGCCGGCTGCGTCCTGCCGCCGATCGATCCGGGCGGCACGGCCACCGTCGAGCTCACCGTCCGGGCCACCCCGGCCGTCACCGCCGGCACCGTCACCGTGCGCCTGCCGGACGCGTCCCGATCGGCCGATCTCACCGTCGGTCCGGGCCTGGCCGTGCTCAGCGCCTCGACGACCTCGTCCGTCGTCGCCGACGGAACGCCGACCCCGATCACCCTGGTCGCGACCCCGACCGACGACACCGTCACCGAGTACGGTCCGGTCACCGTCGACACCGGGACCGACCGCGTGACGATCGCCTGCGGCGGCACCGCCGGGCCGCGGGTGACCTGCGACCTCGGCCGCGGGACCGTTCCGCTCGTGCTCCGCGTCGCCCCCGGCACCACGGGCCCGCTGGCCGTCACCGCGACCGATGCGGCCGGCCGGACCGTCCCCACCACCTTCGACACGCTGGTCGTGCTCCGGCCGAGCGCGCTCGCGCTGTCCGGGTGGCAGGCCGGCCCGCTGGTCGCCGGGACCGGCGGCACCGCCGCCCTCACCGTCACCAACACCGGCGACGTGCCGACCTCGGCCGGCCTGCCGATCGCGATCGCGGCCACCGACGCCGCCGGCGGCGACCTGGATCCCGCTCTGCTCCGGCTCGTCGGGGTCACCCCGGCCGACGCGGTGACCTGCACCGACCAGGGCTGCGCGCTGCGCCCGCTGGCCCCGGGCACGCCGGTGACCCTGACCCTGGACCTGGCGGCCGCGATCACCCTGCCCGGCGACCGGGTCGGGATCACCGTCGGGGTGGGCGCGGTCACGGCCGGCCCGGCCCTGGCCGAGGTCCGCTCCGCCGTCCGCGGCGTCACGATCGACCCGGCCGGGCCGCTGTACCCGGACGGCCGGCCGGTCACCCGCACGGTCACCGTGAGCAGCGACGGGCCCGACCCCGCGGTCACGTTCCTCCCCGATGGCGGCGTCACGCTGGCCGGTCCGGCCTGCCCGGCCGGTACCGAGCCGGGCCGCCTGACCTGCACCG
>NZ_JBMDXT010000070.1:0-2906 GCF_048594475.1 Nakamurella sp.
ACGGTTGTCATGGCCGACACCCAGCGACTTCCCCTGCCCATCATCGCCAACTGGGACTGGCAGACCGCCGGCGCCTGCCGGGGGATGGACAGCGATGCGTTCTTCCATCCCGCCCAGGAGCGGGCCAAGGGCCGCCGGCGGCGGATCTCCGCCGCCAAGGCGGTCTGCCAGGCGTGCCCGGTGATCCGCCAGTGCCTCGAGCACGCCCTGGACACCCGTGAGCCCTACGGGATCTGGGGCGGGCTCTCCGAGGACGAGCGGGCCGAGCGGCTCGGCCTGCAGTCCCTGCGCTACCCGGCGCCGCGCGCGCCGCGGCCGGCGCCTCCGGCCGGTGCGCCGGTGCTGGTGTCGGTCGATCCGTCGGTGATCGGGCCGGCCGCCGCCGACGCGGTTGTCGGCGGCTCGGCGTCGATGTCATGATGGGCCGGTGATGACGTCGACCGCCCGCCGCACCCTTCCGCGGCGATTTCCCGGGCCCGTGCCCGGGGCGAGCAGCTGACCTCACTCCTTCCGGGCCGGGCATCCCTAGACTCCCTGCTGGTTGCGGCGCGCCGTCGCGACCGGTTCCGCCCGCAGTACTCCCGCCCGGAAGGTTCCGCATGACCACCGCGCCACCCAGCTCGCCCGCGACCCCGCCCGCGACCCCGCCCGCGCCGACCGACGAGGCGGGCATCGACCGCGCGGTCGGCGCGGCGCTGGCGGCCGTCGCCGCCGCCGACGATCTGGACACTCTCAAGTCCGTCCGGCTGGCCCACGCGGGGGACCGCAGCCCGCTGGCTCTGGCCAACCGGGCGCTGGCCGATCTGCCGAAGACGGAGCGGGCCGCCCCCGGCCGGCTGATCGGGCAGAGCCGGGCCCAGGTGAACAAGGCGATCGCCGCCCGCGAGGCCGAACTGCTGGCGCAGCGCGACGCCCGCATCCTGCGCGAGGAGACGGTCGACGTCACCCTGCCCTACGACCGGGAACCGGCCGGGTCGCGGCACCCCATCTCCACGGTGATGGCCCGCATCGAGGACATCTTCGTCGCGATGGGCTGGGAGGTGGCCACCGGTCCCGAGCTCGAGGCGGAGTGGTTCAACTTCGACGCGCTGAACTTCCCCGAGGACCACCCGGCCCGGGCCATGCAGGACTCGTTCTACATCGGGGGCAACCCGGGTCTGGTCCTGCGCACCCACACCTCGCCCGTGCAGATCCGCAGCATGCTCGACCGCGAGCCGCCGATCTACGTCGTGTGCCCGGGCCGGGTCTACCGGTCGGACGAGCTCGACGCGACCCACACCCCGGTGTTCCACCAGGTCGAGGGCCTGGCCATCGACCGGCACCTGTCGATGGCGCACCTCAAGGGCACCCTGGACCACTTCGCCCGGGCCGTGTTCGGGCCGCAGTCGCGCACCCGGCTGCGTCCCTCGTTCTTCCCCTTCACCGAGCCGAGCGCCGAGATGGACGTCTGGTTCCCGGACAAGAAGGGCGGCGCCGGCTGGGTCGAGTGGGGCGGCTGCGGCATGGTCGACCCCAACGTGCTGATCGCCTGCGGGCTCGACCCGCAGGAGTGGAGCGGGTTCGCGTTCGGCATGGGCATCGAACGCACCCTGCAGTTCCGCAACCAGATCCCGGACATGCGCGACCTCGTCGAGGGCGACGTCCGGTTCACCGCCGCGTTCGGCTGGGAGGTCTGAGCCATGCGCCTGTCCCTGGAGTGGTTGAGCGACGCCCTGGCCCTGCCGGCCGGGACCACCGCCGATGAGGTCGCCCAGACCCTGGTCCGCATCGGGTTCGAGGTGGAGGACGTGCACACCGTGCCGCCGACCACCGGTGACCTGGTCATCGGCCGGGTGCTGGCGATCGAGGAACTGACCGGGTTGAAAAAGCCCATCCGGTTCTGCCAGGTCGACGTCGGACCGGGCCACGGTCCGGACGGGTCCGACGCCCCCCGTGGCATCATCTGCGGCGCGACGAACTTCGCCGTCGGCGACACCGTGGTCGTGGCCCTGCCCGGCGCGACGCTGCCCGGCGGGTTCGGCATCGCCTCGCGCAAGACCTACGGGCACATCTCCGACGGGATGATCTGCTCCAACCGCGAGCTCGGCCTCGGCCAGGAACACGACGGCATCCTGGTCGTCGCATCGGCCGGGGCCGGCCCGGCGGCGGGCGAGTCGGCACCGGTCCCCGGCGCCGACGCGCGGCCGATCATCGGGGCGGACGACGTGGTCATCGAGCTGGCCATCACCCCGGACCGCGGTTACGCGCTGTCGGTCCGCGGGCTGGCCCGCGAGCTCGCCGCCGCCTACGACCTGCCGTTCACCGACCCGGGGGTCCGGGAGCTCCCGGACCCGGCGGACGGCGGGTGGCCGGTGACGATCGACGACCCGGCCGGTTGCGGCCGGTTCGCCACCGTGCGGGTGCAGGGGATCGACCCGACCGCGCCGAGCCCGTACTGGATGCGGCGCCGGCTCACCGCGGCCGGGATCCGCTCGATCTCGCTGGCCGTCGACGTCACCAACTACGTGATGGTCGAGCTCGGCCAGCCGCTGCACGCGTTCGACGCGGACAGGTTGTCCGGACCGATCACCGTCCGGCGGGCCGCCGCGGGCGAGTCCCTGGTCACCCTGGACGGGACGACCCGGGCGCTGGCCACCGACGACCTCGTCGTCGCCGACGAGTCCGGCGCCATCTCGCTGGCCGGCGTGATGGGCGGGGAGTCGACCGAGATCTCCGACGGCACCACCAACGTCATCATCGAGGGGGCCTCCTGGGCGCCGCCGGTGATCATGCGGACGGTCCGCCGGCACCGGTTGCCGAGCGAGGCCGCCCGCCGGTTCGAGCGGGCCGTCGACCCGGCGAGAGCGGCCCGGGCCCCCCCGCCGGGCCCCCCGCGGCGGACCCGCAACGGCGGCGGGCGGGGGGCC
>NZ_JBMDXT010000071.1:0-4536 GCF_048594475.1 Nakamurella sp.
CCGGCGGGCCGGGCGCCGGTCCGGCCGACGGCGGTGGACCCGCGACGACCGCCGGTCCCGCGGGTCCGGCCGGCGGGAACGGCCCGGGCCCGGCCGGCACCGGCCCGGGCAACGGCACCGGCAACGGCGCGGGCAACGGGCCGGGGAACGGCAACGGCAACGGCCGGGGGAACGGGAACGGAACCGGGAACGGCCGCTAGGCCGGTGCCCCGCGCCGCGCCGCGTAGTAGCGCCCGAGGAACTCGGTGCGGAACTCGGCGAAGGTGCCGTCCTCGATGCTGGTCCGGATCCGGTCGACCAACCGCACGACGAACCGCTCGTTGTGGATGGTGGCCAGCGTCGCCGACAGCATCTCCTTGGCCCGGAACAGGTGGTGCAGGTAGGCGCGGGTGTAGTGGCCGCAGGTGTAGCAGTCGCAGCACTCGTCGAGCGGCCCGAAGTCCCGCTTGAACCGGGCGTTGGTGATGTTGATCCGCCCGTCCTCGATGTACAGCGAGCCGTTGCGGGCGACGCGCGAGGGCGAGACGCAGTCGAACGTGTCGGCGCCGTTCTCGATGGCGGTGAACATGTCGTCGGGCTCGCTGATCCCCAGCAGGTGCCGCGGCAACTCGTCCGGCAGCTCCTCGCAGACCCAGCGCACGATGGTGCCGAGGTTCTCCTTCTCCAACGCGCCGCCAATGCCGAAGCCGTCGAAGCCCAGCGTCAGCAGGTCGCGGGTGGCCTGCCGGCGCAGGTCCTCGTACTGCGCGCCCTGGACCACGCCGAACAGCGCCTGGTACGGCTTGCCCGCCCGTTCCGCGGTCAGCCGCCGGTGCTCGGCCACGCACCGCGCGGCCCAGGCGTGGGTCCGGGCGACCGACCGTTCCTGGTAGGTCCGGGTGTTCATGAGGGTGGTGCACTCGTCGAACGCGAAGATGATGTCGGCCCCCAGCCGGTGCTGGATGCCCATCGAGATCTCGGGCGAGAACCGGTGCATCGAGCCGTCCAGGTGCGACTTGAACGTCACCCCGTCGTCGTCCACGGTGGCCAGCCGGTTCTTACCGGGCGCGATGACGTCGTCCGACTGCAGGCCGGCGGTGTTCATCGCCAGCACCTTCTTGAACCCGACCCCCAGCGACATGACCTGGAACCCGCCGGAGTCGGTGAACGTCGGGCCCGGCCAGTTCATGAAGGCGCCGAGACCGCCGATCTCGTCGACGATCTCGGAACCGGGTTGCAGGTACAGGTGATACGCGTTGGCCAGCACCGCCTGCGCGCCCAGCTGCGCGACCGACTCGGGCAGCAACGACTTCACCGTGGCCTTGGTACCGACGGCGACGAACGCCGGGGTCCGGATGACGCCGTGCGGCGTGGTGATCACGCCGGTGCGTCCCGGCCGGCCGGGCAGCCGCGTGCCCACCTCGAACCCGAAACCGGAACCGGACCCCGACCGTGTGCTCACCCCTGGATCCAACCAGCCCGGCCCGGAGTGGCCGAGCGTGCAGGGCCTCCATCGAGCACCGGAGGGTGCCCTGGAGGCAATGCGGCGACGAGGGAGCCGACTCCTCGGCCGGCCCCTTGATGGACATCGGTAACCGGTTAAAGTGGTTGCATGACGCCGCCCGGGATCGTCCTCGCCCCGCGCGACGGGGCGCGCTGGCGGTTCGACCCGGGAGCCCTGTTCCTGGAGTTCCTGCTCACCGGCGGCCCGGACGAGCTCGCCGTCTGGGATCGCCTGCGCACCCCCGACGAGCTGCGGGAGTGGGTAGGCGCCAGCCGGCTGCCGGTCTCGGCGGACGGGCTGTCCGTCGACGAGTCCGACCTCGCCCCGGCGCGCACGCTGCGGGACGCGCTGTGGCGGGCGACGCGGGCCGTCCTGGCCGGCGCTCCGGTCGCCGCCGGTGATCGGGTGGCCGTGGAACGGGCGGCGGCCGCGCCACCGCCGGTGCCGGTCTGGGGCGGCTGGCAGGTCCCGTTCCGGGCCCCGGAGGTGCTGTCCGCGGTGGCCCGGGACGGCCTGGCCGGGCTCGCCGGTCCGGCCGCCGCCCGGATCCGCGAGTGTGCCGCGGACGACTGCCGGCTCGTCTTCCTCGACACGTCCCGTCCGGGCCGGCGTCGCTGGTGTTCGATGCAGCGCTGCGGCAACCGGCACAAGGTCCGCGACCACCGAGCCCGCCACCCGGAGGAACGATGAGCAGCACCCCCGTCGGCCTGACCCGCGACGCCGGTTTCGAGATCGGTGTCTCCCGTACCGTCGACGCCCCGCCCGATCGGGTCTGGCGCAGCCTGACCGAGCCCGCCGGGGTCGCGATCTGGCTCGGGGGCGGCGTCCGGATCCCCGACCCGGACGGCGCCAAGGGCACGCCCTACCGGACCGCCGACGGCACCCGGGGTGAGTTCCGCAGCGTCCATCCGGTCGGCCGGCTGCGGCTGACCTGGCAACCCCCGGACCGGGACCGCCCGTCGATCGTCCAGCTGACGGTCTCCGCCCGGGCCGGGCGCACGGTGATCCGGTTCCATCAGGAGCGGATGACCGGTCCGGACGAGCGGGAGCGGCAGCGCGCGCACTGGCGGGCCGTCATGGACGCGGTCGTCGACCGCCTGACGGACGCGGTCGCGGACCGCCTCGACCGACCGGACGGAACCGTGACGTCACCCTCGGCCCCCCGCCGCCCCCGCGCTGATCGAAGTCCCACCTCCTGAGGTGGAATGCCCGTTCCCGCGGGGCTGGGATCGCGCAGCCCGGCGCGAACGGGGACGCGGACGGTCCGGGCGGGGTATCTGGTCCGGGGGTCGGCGGCTCCGGACGGGCATGACCGAACGACACGAACACCATTCCGCGGCCTGGCGGGCGGCCGGCCCCGTCGATCGCCGCCTGGTCCGCCGGGCCAGCGGCCTGCGGGTCTACGCGATGCTCGTCGGGGTGGCGGTGCTCTCCGGCCGGGTGACCATCCGGGGCCGGCCCCGCCGCTGACCCCGCCCCCGACCGGCCGGGGCGCCGGACGCGCCGACCGGCCGGGGCGCCGGACGCGTCAACCGGCCGAGGCGCCGGACGCGTCAACCGGCCGCCGACCGGAACCGCTCGATCGCCTGCTGCCGGACCGGACCGGAGTCCGGATGCACCCAGAAGGCCAGATGGGTGCCGGCGGCGAGCTCGACGAGCTCGCTGCCCGGGATCTGCTCGGCGGCGAACCCGCTGTACTCGGGGCGCACGTCCGAATCGGCCGTGCCCTGGACGATCAGGCACGGCCGCTCGATCCGCTCCAGCTCCAACGATTCGATCGCCGCGAACTGCGTCATGTCGTTGTCGAAGCCGGCCCGGCGCGGCCCCGAGTGGTTGGCGGCCACCGCGATGTCCAGGGTGAACTGCTGCTTGTCCGGATCGGCCACGATGTGCGCGACCCGCGCCGCCAGCTCGTCCGCGGTCAGGTCACCCTCGGCCGCGATCGTCGCCTCGACCAGCTTCTCCGGCGTGTACCGGGCCATCAGCTGCAGCATCCGGCGGCCCAGGCCGGTGTCCATGATCAGCTTCTCGGCGCCCTTCTCGCCGGTGAACACGTAACGCCGGCTCACCGCCGCGCACGCCACCAGCGAGGTCAACCGGTCGGGGTGCCGGACGGCGAAGCGGTAGGACGACGGCCCGCCGCCCGACCAGCAGAGCACACCGGCCCGCTCGATGCCCAGGGCGTCGAGCAGGGCCGCGTACAGGTCGGCCTGCCCGTCGACCGTGGGGCCGCTGGCCAGCGGGGTGCCGAAGTAGCCGGGCCGGTCGACCACGATCGTCCGCAGGCCGCCGTCGGCCAGGAACCCGGCCATCGCCGCACCGGCGTCGTGCCCGCCCGGCGACCCGTGCACCACCAGCACCGGCGGGCCGTCCCCGGACACCACGCAGTCGATCGGCCCCGCGGCCGTGGGCACGGTCCGGACCTCCGGCTGCCCGGTCGCATCCCTCGACGCCATGCCCGACCCCCTCGTCACTCTCACGCTGCGCGACATCCCATCACGCTGTGCGGCGTTCCGCTGGCCGGTGGGGAGATTCTCCCCACCCCGGACGGGGCACCATGCGGCCGGCCGGACCGGCAGGATGGTCCGGGCCCCGACCCCGGGGCACTCGCGCACCGATCGAGAGGATCACCCGGCCGTGACCGAGCAGCCCGTCCCGGCGACGGCCCCGAAGGCCCGCGCCATCGCCGGGCTGATCCTGCGGGCGCTGAACCTGCGCGGCCCGCTGGTCGCCGTCTCGGCGGTCGCCGTCGACCTGCAGACCGACCTGGGCCTGACCGCCGGCACCGTCGGCCTGCTGACCAGCCTGCCGGTCCTGTGCTTCGGCCTCGCGTCGCCCGCCGCCTCCGGTCTCATCGGCCGGATCGGCATCGAACTGTCGGTACTGGTGACGCTGCTGGTCATCTTCATCGGCATCCTGGTCCGGTCGGCCGGCGCGGTGCCGGCCGCGTTCGTGGGCACCCTGCTGATCGGGCTGGCCATCACCATCGGCAACCTGCTCGGTCCGCTGATCGTGGGTCGCGACTTCCGCACCCGGGCCGCGCTGATGACGGG
>NZ_JBMDXT010000072.1:0-15923 GCF_048594475.1 Nakamurella sp.
CCCCGATTTGCAACTTGGGACGCGGCCCGTTGGGGCGCCGCAACACCGCCACTCTTCCCATGATCAACACCAAGCCGGGCGTGAGACCCCGAGGGTTCGGTGCGGGGGCGGGCCGGCCCCGGGTCAGCCGGTGCCGAGGACGTCGTGCAGGACGATCGTCTGGTCCCGGCCGGGGCCGACGCCGATCGAGGAGATGCGCGAGCCGGACAGCTCTTCCAGCCGGCGCACGTAGGCCTGCGCGTTCGGCGGGAGCTGTTCGAACGTGCGGCACGACGAGATGTCCTCGAACCAGCCGGGCATCGTCTCGTAGATCGGCTTGGCGTGGTGGAAGCCGGACTGGGTGGGCGGCATCTCGTCGCACCGCGTGCCGTCGACGTCGTAGGCGACGCAGATCGGCACCCGCTCCAGCGAGGACAGCACGTCCAACTTGGTCAGGAAGAAGTCGGTGATGCCGTTGACCCGGGAGGCGTACCGGGCGATGACGGCGTCGAACCAGCCGCACCGGCGCAGCCGTCCGGTCGTCACCCCGACCTCGCCGCCGGTCTTGCGGAGGTACTCGCCCCACTCGTCGTGCAGCTCGGTCGGGAACGGGCCAGAGCCGACGCGGGTCGTGTAGGCCTTGAGGATGCCCAGCACGGCGGTGATCGACGTCGGGCCGATACCGGCGCCGACCGCGGCGCCGCCGGCCGTCGGGTTGGACGAGGTGACGTACGGGTAGGTGCCGTGGTCGACGTCCAGCAGGGTGCCCTGCGATCCCTCGAGCAGCACGTGCTCGCCGCGCGCGATGGCGTTGCCCAGCTCCAGCCGGGTGTCGGCGATGCGGTGCTTGAACCCCTCGGCCTGCTCGAGCACCTCGTCGGCGATGCGGTCCGGGTCCAGCGCCTTGCGGTTGTAGATCTTGACCAGGATCTGGTTCTTGATGTCCAGGGCGGCCTCGATCTTCTGCCGCAGGATCGAGGGGTCGAGCAGGTCCTGCACCCGCACCCCGAGCCGGGCGACCTTGTCGCCGTAGGCCGGTCCGATGCCACGGCCGGTCGTGCCGATCTTGGCCTTGCCCAGGTACCGCTCGGCGACCTTATCGATGGCCACGTGGTAGGGCATGATCAGGTGCGCGTCGGTCGAGATCAGCAGGCGGCTGGTGTCCACGCCCCGCGCGTCCAGGCCGCCGAGCTCGGTCAGCAGCACACCCGGGTCGATGACGACGCCGTTGCCGATCACGTTGGTCACGCCCGGCGTCAGGATCCCGGACGGGATCAGGTGCAGGGCGAAGGACTGACCGTCCGGCAGGACCACGGTGTGCCCGGCGTTGTTGCCCCCCTGGTAGCGGACGACCCACTGCACCCGCTCGCCGTAGAGGTCGGTGGCCTTCCCCTTGCCCTCGTCGCCCCATTGGGCGCCGATGAGCACCATCACCGTCATGGCACACTCCCATCCGTCGACGGCATGCCACCCGACGCGGGCGAAGGCCCGGCGGGCGACTCGAACCGGACGGTCCTGCCGCGATGCGCCAGAGGGAAAGGGTAAACGGTGAGCGAACCGCGTGCGCTCACCCTGCTGTGGTGCGGCGACGATTCCGCCGGTTCCGGGCCCGCCGGGCGGTTCGAGCAGATCCGGGCGGCCGCCGGGGCCGCGGCGGTGCGGCCGGTCGGTCCCCGGCCCGGCAAGGAGATCGACCCGCTGCTGGACGGCCGGGTGCTGGTCGTCGGCACCGACGCCGACCTGGCCGCGGTCGCCCTGCGGCTGCTGCGGCGGGACCGGCTCGCCGCGGTCGAGCTGGCCTACGCGACGGCGGATCCGACCCCCGTCACCCGGCTGCACGGCCTGCCGACGGGCGCGCCCGCGGTGGAGCTGGCCCGGTCGGGCACCGCGCGACCGGTCACCCTGGTCCGGGACGACGTCGGCGGCGTCCTGGTCGGCGCCGGGGAACTCGGCCCGATCTCCACCGGCACGGTCTACGTCGACGAGCACCGGGTCCTGCGCGGGGCGGCCGAGCTCATCCGGGTGGTCCCCGACGCGGCGAAGGGGCTCACCGTCACCGTGCTGCAGCGCCGGGTCGCCGGGGTCTTCGGCCCCCGTCCCCGCACCACCGCCGGGCGGGCCGTGCAGCTGGGCATGGCCCCGACGACGGTCCGGTCGGACGGCCGCGAGTACCCGCGGCCGATGGACCGGTGGACGTTCTACAAGCACACGGCGCCACTTCAACTGGTCTGCCCGGCGCGCTGACTGGCCCTGGTGGCACCCTTACACCATGCGCCTCGTCACCCAGAGCCTGAAGCTGCGCGGAGTCCGCTACGACGTCCGGGGACCGATCCTGGAGGAGGCCGAGCGGCTCGAGGCCCAGGGGCACAAGATCCTCAAGCTGAACATCGGGAACACCGCCCCGTTCGGCTTCGACGCGCCCGACGCGATCCTGGCCGACATGATCCACAACCTGCCCGAGTCGCAGGGCTACAGCGACTCCCGCGGGATCTACTCCGCCCGCACCGCGGTCGCGCAGTACTACCAGTCGCACGGCCTGCGGCAGATCGACGTCGACGACATCTACATCGGCAACGGTGTCTCCGAGCTGATCTCGATGGTGCTGACGACGTTCATCGACGAGGGCAACGAGGTGCTGGTGCCCGCACCGGACTACCCGCTGTGGACCGGTGCGGTGACCCTGGCCGGCGGCACCGCCGTGCACTACCGGTGCGACGAGGCGAACGGTTGGATCCCGGACCTGGCCGACATCGAGGCCAAGATCACCGACAACACGTTCGCCATCGTGCTGATCAACCCGAACAATCCGACGGGGGCGGTCTACAGCGCCGACGTGGTGCGGGGCCTGGTCGACATCGCCCGCAAGCACGATCTGGTCGTCATGGCCGACGAGATCTACGAGAAGATCATCTTCGACGACCACGTGCACCACCACGCCGCGACGTTCGCCGGCGACGACGTGCTGTGCCTGACGTTCAGCGGGCTGTCCAAGGCCTACCGGGTGTGCGGGTACCGGGCCGGCTGGGTGGCGGTGTCCGGGCCGAAGCACCTGGCGACCGACTTCCTCGAGGGCCTGACCCTGCTGGCCAACATGCGGATGTGTGCGAACGTGCCCGGGCAGCACGCCATCCAGACGGCGCTGGGCGGTTACCAGTCGGTCGGCGAGCTGATCGTGCCCGGCGGCCGGTTCTACGAACAGAGCAAGCTCGCGTGGAACCTGCTCAACAAGATCCCCGGCGTGACCTGCACCGAGCCGCAGGGCGCGTTGTACTGCTTCCCGCGCCTGGACCCCGAGGTCTACCCGATCGCCGACGACCAGGAGTTCGTCATCGACCTGCTCCGGGCGAAGAAGATCCTCGTCACCCACGGCACCGGCTTCAACTGGTTCGAGCCGGACCACTTCCGGCTGGTCACGCTGCCCGCGGTGGACATCCTCGAGGAAGCGATCGGCCGCATCGCCTCCTACCTGGAATCGCTACGCGAGTAGTGACCGGGCCTCGGGTGTCGCTCCTCGCGCTGACCGTCGACGGTCCGGACGAGAACGAGTTGGCCGCCTTCTACGCGGCCCTCACCGGGTCGACCGTCGAGCGTGTCGGGCCCGACGGGTCCACGCGCTCAGTCCGGTTCGGCCCGCTCCGGCTGCTCTTCCGCCAGGTCGACGACCACCGGCGGCCGACCTGGCCAGGCGGGGCCGTCCCCCCGCAGATGCACCTGGAGATCGAGGTCGACGACCTCGACGGCACCTGCGCCCGGCTGCTGAGCTGCGGGGCGACGCGGCCGGATGTCCAGCCGCACGCCGACGACGGCCTGCTGGTGCTGCTCGACCCGGCCGGTCACCCTTTCTGCATCGCCACCGCTGAGCCAACCGCCGACGACCCGACGGCCGCCGGCGCGGATCGGGCCCCATAGGCGCGACCACACGCCAGGTCACCGTCGGGGACGGCCCCGCGGGCTCGGCCATCTCCGGTCGGCCGAGTGGGCGAGCGGGCGAGCGGGCGAGGCCACCTTTCCAGTCCCGGCGGGGTGTCCGGGAGGCCCTGCGGCGACCCGGCAGCCGGAGCGCCCGGAGAACCCTAGGGCAGCAGCTCGGCCGGGAGCTGCGGGTCGGCGTCGAGCAGGAACGCCTGGACCCGGGCGACCTCGTCCTTCTCCTCGAACAGCGCCGCGGCCTGACCCAGCGCGGACAGGGCGCGCAGGAAACCGCGGTTGGGCTCGTGCGACCACGGGATCGGACCGGCCCCCTTCCAGCCGTGGCGGCGGAGCAGGTCGAGCCCGCGGTGGTAGCCCACCCGCGCGTAGGCGTAGGCGGCCACGTCGTCCCCGCGGTCCAGCGCGGCCTCCGCCAGCACCGCCCAGGCCAGTGAGGACGTGGGGTGCTGCCGTGCGACGTCGCCCGCCGGCTCGCCGGCGGCCAGCAGGGCGGCCGCCGGATCGACCGGCAGGGCGACCGGAGGCGGTCCCAACAGATTTCCGGAAGTCATGCGCCGATCCTGCCATCGGGTCGCGACCGGCCGGGCGAGGGTCAGCCGAACTGGGCGGCCATGGTCGCGTCCACCGTGCGGTACTGCTCGCCGGCCCGACCCACCAGGCCCGCCAGACCCTGGAGCACGGCCTGCCGGTCCTGCGCGGCGGCATCCCAGCGGGCCTTCAGGGCGCGGTAACCGGTCAGGGTCTGCGCGTCCATGTCGGCAGTGGCCGCGATCCGGGCGTCGAGCTCGGCCAGATGGCCCTCGATCCGGTTCCAGCTGGCGACCAGCCCCTCCTGCCCGTCGGCCAGCGCCGCGTAGTCGACCGCGATGGACGTCATCAGATCGCCGCCGGGATCGACTGGGCCAGCGCCGTCTCGGCCTCGCCGAAGCGCGCGGCGGACGCGGTCAGCGCCGACCCCTGACCGACGAGCGCCTCCTTCAGTGCGGTCGCCTCGGCCAGGTGTTGCTCCATCGCGGCGACGAACCGTGGCGCGGCGTCGGTCGATCGCCACCCCGCCCGGATCCGGTCCAACTGCTCGCGCACCGACGCGATCTCCCTGGTCAACGCCCCGGCCACCTCGGTGGCCGCGTCCCCGGCCCCGGCGATCCGCTGGGTGTCGATCGTCAATCCCGCCATGGGATCCACCTTCCTGTTCGGACCGGCCGCGGCGGCCGGTCCCGTCGATCCTGACCGGATACGCGGGACGGCCGGCGGCGTCGGCGCCGAATGTGGACGGAATTCGGACATGTGGACAACCGGCCGGTCGGCGGTTCCCGACCCGGTTCAGTGTCACCATGGACGGGTACCGTCCGGTTCGAGTCCCTGCGGCAGCGCCGGGGACACCGGCGCTCACGCACCGAGCCAGGACCGAGACGAACAGGGGGTGGATCATGGCGCACCGTCGCCGTCATCCGACACCAGTACTTGCACCGGTAGTCGCAGCATGAACGCCACCGTCCTGGTCACCGGCGCGTCCGGCTTCGTCGGATCGCACCTGGTCCCGGTGCTGGTCGAGCGCGGCGACCGGGTCCGGGCGAGGCCCCTGCACCCCGACACCTACGAGGGCGCGGGCGAACCGGTCTACGGCGACGTCGCCGACGTCGACAGCCTGCGGGCCGCCCTGGACGGCGCCCAGGCCGCGTACTACTTCGTGCACTCGCTGGCCGATGACGACTTCGAACAGCGCGACGCCGAGGCGGCGACCACGTTCGGGCACGTGGCGGCGGACGCCGGCGTCGAGCAGATCATCTACCTCGGCGGCCTGGGCGACGTCGACGACCACCTGTCCCCCCACCTGCAGTCACGGCGCGACGTCGAGCAGCTGCTGGGTCTGGGCGGGGTCCCGGTGACGGTGCTGCGGGCGGCCGTCGTCATCGGTCACAAGGGCATCTCATGGGAGATCACCCGGCAGCTGGTCGACCACCTGCCGGCGATGGTGACACCCAAGTGGGTCAGCACCCGGACCCAGCCGATCGCGTTGCGCGACGTCATCCGGTACCTGGCCGGCGTGCTGGGCGAGCCGGACGCCCTGGGCAAGGTGTTCGAGGTCGGCGGTCCCGAGGTGCTCAGCTACAAGGACATGATGCGGCGGGCGGCGAAGATCCAGAATCACCGGTCGCCGCCGATCCTGCCGGTGCCGCTGCTCACCCCTCGGCTGTCGTCCATGTGGCTCTCCCTGATCACCGACGTCGACCAGGCCACGGCGCGCAATCTCATCGACTCGATGAACAACGAGGTGATCGTGCGGGACGACGCGATCCGCCGGCTGCTGCCCGGCGAGCTGACCGGCTACGACGAGGCGGTCCGCCTGGCCCTGGAGGATCGGGCGGACGACCCGTCGATCCGCGAATCGGAACGATCGCCGGGCGCCGCACGGTCGTGAGCGCGAGCGATCCCGGAGCGCCGGAACCGCAGGCCCGCCGCCGGCGGCTGCGCGCGTGGACGGACCGGGCGGGCCGCCTGGTCCGTCCGGCCCTCGTCGACCGGGTCGAACGCGACCATCGCCAGCCCGACCACGAGTTCCGCCGGCGCCGCATCGTGGTCGCCATCACCCTGGTGGTCGGCGCGACCCTGCTCGGGGTGTCGCTGAACGTCCCTCCGGACAGCGCCGCGTTCTACCCGTTGACCTTCGCGCTCGCCGCCACCTGGGTGATCGGCGGGTTCGCCTCCGGCCCGCTGCACCTCGGGCGCATCCGGTTCCGGGGCGAGCTGCGCCGGCCGGTGATCACCCCGATCTTGCTCGGCCTGGCCGCTGCCGCCGTGTTCATCGTCGGCGCGGTCGTGGTCCGCGAGATCGAGCCGTTGCGCGAGACGACGGAGAACGTGCTCGCGTTCGCCCGGTACGGCTCCCTGCCCCTGATCGCCCTGATCACGCTGGTGAACGGCATCGCCGAGGAGATCTTCTTCCGCGGAGCCCTGTTCGCGGCGATCGGCACCTGGCATCCGGTCGCGATCTCGACCGTGGTCTACGCGTTGACCACGGTGGCCACCGGCAACGTCATGCTGGTCTTCGCGGCGGTGCTGCTCGGCCTGCTGCTGGGCCTGCAGCGGCGCGCGAGCGGCGGCATCCTCGGTCCGATCCTGACCCATTGCACCTGGTCACTGACCATGCTGCTGGTGCTGCCGCCGGTCTTCGCGGCCGCCGGCTGACCCTGGCCGGGTGTCCCGGCCTACCTGCCGGCCCCGGCCCACCTGCCGGCCCCGGCCCGCCCGCTGACCCTGGCCGGCCGCCCGGGCCACCGTCCGCCCTGGCCCGCGCCGCCGCCCCGTTGCCGGCCGGCCCGGACGCAGAGAGGCCCGGGGCGGCGTGCCCCGGGCCTCTCTCAGCGCCACGTGCGCGAGCTTCGCGCGAGGCGGGTGTCGGCGGAAGGCATTCCGATGCCCTACCGACAACGCTGTCATCATCTCTCCGGCCGCGGGAATAAGGCCAGCCACTTTGACAAAGTGTTATTCGGGGTGCCCCGAACGAGGCCGGTCGTCCGGATGTCCCCCGCTCGGAGCCCGCGGAAAGCGACGACCCGACCGGCCGATGCGAAAGCATCGATCCGGTCGGGTCGCCCGATGGTGCGTCACGGCGCCGCACGGCCACCGATCGGTCACCGTCGCGCCGCCGACGGGCGACGGGACGGTGACCGTTCAGGGACCGATCAGTTGCCCTCCCAGGCCGCCTTCCAGGTCTTCGGACCCAGAATGCCGGACGGGTTGATGCCGTTGCGGTTCTGCAGCTCCACCACCGCGGCCTTGGTCGCCGGGCCGTAGTAGCCCGTGCCGGTCAATCCGAAGCCCCGGCTGCCCAGCTGCTTCTGGAAGCACTGGAGCTCGGGTGCGGTGTCGCCCTGGACGAAGGTCTTGCCCGGCCATTCCGGTGCCGTCGCCTGTCCCACACCGCACGACTCGCCGGTCTGGGGCTGGTAGCCCGATCCGGTCGCGGGAGCGGGCGCCGGGGCGGGCGCCGGGGAATCCCAGGCCGCCGCCCAGGTCTTCGGGCCGATGTAGCCGACGACGTTCAACCCGGCCTTGGCCTGCAGGTCGAGCACGGCGGCCTTGGTCTTCGGCCCGAAGTAGCCGGTGCCGACCAGGTCGTACCCGCGGGTGCCCATCTGCTTCTGCCAGGCCTTGAGGTCGTCGGAGTAGTCGCCCTCGAAGAACTGCCGGCCCGGGTAGGCCGGCACCGACGAGCCGGACGAGCCCGACGAGCCCGAGCCCGACGAACCCTCGCTGGCCCCGCTGCCCGCGTTCTGGTTGCCGGGCTGCGGGGGCGCCACGCCCGACCGGGCGTCACCGTCCTCGGACAACCCGACCAGGTACGCGCAGACCCACGGACTCCAGCCGCGATTGCGGTAGAGCAGCAGCGCCCGGTAGTCCTGTTCGGACGGCGACGCCTGGTCCGGTCGGCCTTCCCCGCCGACCGAACGCCACGTCGAGAGGTCGAACTGGTACGCCCCGTAGTAGCCGTTGCCCGTGTTGATGTCGTACCGGTTGCTGGACTCGCACATCCGCAGCTGATACCAGTCGTCCGCGGACGGGTCGGCCGCAGCCGGCCCGGCGAAAGCGACGACCGCCGAGGTGGCGACCGTCGCGATGATGGCCCCGAGGGCCAGCGAACGCCGCACTAGGCGCCCTTTCCTGGTCGCGTCGCCCGCCGGGCCCGCCTCACGGCGCGCCGAAATCGCCGATCGGCGGGCGCCCGCACGCGGGCACGCGACATCGGCGATCGATGACGACGTCCCTTCCCCTTGCTCAACGCCGTCACGCGAATTGCGCCTCGCTCGACCATTTCTCGTGCTCGCCGGATCGAGAACGGCCCAGAGCGAGGAGCTGCGCCGTTATCGGACCGCGATCCGCGCGATCCTTCGCCTACCGTAGAGCACCAGTCACATGAGTCACAAGAGTCTCAGGCGGCCCTCCAATACCAGAAGCCATCACCGACCCCAAGAGGACACGCCCGAAAGTCGCCTGACCGGGCGATCCGACGGCCATCCGTCAGCCGCGCTACCGGATCCGGTGCAGAAATTCTTGCCCGTCCGCACGGGCCGGACCGGGCCCGGCCGTGCGAGCCTGGCGGGAGGGATCGGACGCATTCCCGCCCGGGCGGGACGGGCCGGACACCCACCGTCGGCCCCGGCTGCAGGCCCCGGCCCCGCCGGGCTCCAGCGGCTCCGGCGGCCGGGCGGCCCGCAGGCGGCGGGGCAACCCACCGGCCGGCCGGTCCGGGGTGGGTCGGTCGTTGGCACGAGGAAGGACGAACGAGGCATGACGCGACGGGGATGGCTGCTGTTCGCCGCGATGAGCGTGATCTGGGGCATCCCCTACCTGCTCATCAAGATCGCGGTGACCGATGTCGACCCGCTCGTCGTCGCCTTCGGCCGCACCCTCATCGGCGCGCTGCTGCTGCTGCCGATCGCGCTCTACCGCCGGGCTTTGGTCCCGGTGTTCCGGCGGTGGAAGGTACTGCTGCTCTATACGGTGGTCGAGATCAGCGGGCCGTGGCTGCTGCTCGGGCACGCCGAGACCCGGCTCAACAGCTCCACCGCCGGGCTGCTGCTGGCCGTGGTGCCGATGATCGCGGCGGTCATCCTGACCGCCATGGGACACGACCGGTTCGACGCCCGCCGCGTCGCCGGCCTGCTGGTCGGCTTCACCGGCGTGGCGTTCCTGGTCGGGCTGGACATCCACTTCGACGACCTGATCGCGGTCGGCACGATGATGCTGGTGGCCGTCGGGTACGCGGTCGGGCCGATCATCATCAACCGCCGGCTGTCCGACCTGCCGCCGATCGGCGTCGTCACCGCGTCCCTGATCGTCGCCGCGGTGCTCTACGCGCCGTTCACCGCGCTGGTGGGTCCGGTGCAGCTGACGGCCGACGCGGCCTGGTCGATCGCGGGCCTCGGGGTGGTGTGCACGGCCGTGGCCTTCCTCGGTTTCTTCGCCCTGATCGCCGAGGCCGGCCCGGCCCGGGCCACGGTGATCACCTACATCAACCCGGCCGTCGCCATCACGCTCGGCGTGCTGCTGCTCGGCGAGCCGTTCACCGCCGGCATGGCCATCGGCTTCCCCCTGGTCATCGTGGGGTCGGTGCTGGCCACTGCGCGGGTGCGGCGCGGGGACGGGTCGGCGCCGGTCGTCGTCGCCGGCGAACCGGCACCCGCCCCGCCGGACGTTCCGCGGGTGGAGCAGACCGCCGCGGACCCCGTCGTTCCGCCCGGTCCGGCCCGGCCGGCGGGCCCGCCGGCGACCCGGCCGGATCCCCTCCGGTCCCCCGGAGCAGCGCCCGCCCCAGCACCCCGGACAGCGGCCGCCCCGGCACCCCGGACCGCACCCCGAACAGCACCCCGAACAGCACGGAGCGGGCCCGCCGTGGCCGGCGAGCCCGCTCCGCGGGAGTCCTGAGCTCAGGCGCCGAGGGACTTCCCGGCCGAACCCAGCTGCTCGCACGCCTCGACGATCCGGTCGGCCATGCCGACCTCGGCGAGCTTGTTGTACACGCGCGGGTCGTAGGCCTTCTTGTTGCCGACCTCGCCGTCCACCTTCAGCACGCCGTCGTAGTTGGTGAACATGTGCCCGACGATCGGCCGGGTGAAGGCGTACTGGGTGTCGGTGTCGATGTTCATCTTGACCACGCCGTAGGAGACGGCCTCGGCGATCTCCTCGGCCGACGAGCCCGATCCGCCGTGGAAGACCAGCGAGAACGGCTTGGCGCCGGCGGCCAGACCCAGCTTCTCGACCAGCGCGTCCTGGCCGTCGCGCAGCACCTTCGGCCGCAGCTTGACGCCGCCGGGCTTGTAGACGCCGTGCACGTTGCCGAAGGTCGCGGCGACGATGTAGGAGTTGTCGACCGGGGCGCCGAGCGCGTCGAGCGTCTTGAGGAAGTCCTCGGGCGAGGTGTACAGCTTGTCGTTGATCTCGGCGACGACACCGTCCTCCTCGCCACCGACGACGCCGACCTCGATCTCCAGGATGATGTTCGCGGCCCTGGTCAGCTCGAGCAGCTCGGCGGCGATCTTCAGGTTCTCGTCCAGCGGCACGGCCGAGCCGTCCCACATGTGCGACTGGAAGATCGGCAGGCCGCCGGCCTTGACCCGCTCGGTCGAGGCGGCAATCAGCGGCTTGACGTAGGTGTCGAGCTTGTCCTTTGGGCAGTGGTCGGTGTGCAGCGCGACGGTGATGTCGTACTTGTCGGCGACGACCTTGGTGAACTCGGCCAGGGCCAGGGCGCCGGTGACCATGTCCTTGACCTTGGTGCCCGACGCGTGCTCGGCACCGCCGGTGGACGCCTGGATGATGCCGTCGCTGCCGGCCTCGGCGAAACCGCGGAGCGCGGCGTTGATCGACGTGGACGAGGTGACGTTGATCGCCGGGTAGGCGAAGCCTCCCTCCTTGGCGCGTTCCAGCATCGCCGAGTAGGTCTCGGGAGTTGCGAGGGGCATGTTCTGGTCCTTCCACTTGCTGCGGTGACCGAGCGGGTCGGCTCGGGTGTGGTCCGGCGCCGGTCGGCGCACCTGACATTTCCGTCCTGGTCCGCGGCTCAGTATTCCGCATGCCGTCCGATTGCGGGGGTCGAGGTCACGGCCCCGGGATGAGCCTGCGACGGCGCCGGGCGGGCCGCCAGAGTCGTTCGACTCCCCTGGACGGCCCGGCCGTCCCGGTCGGTCCCGGTCGGTCGGCGGCGCGCTCCCCGGGCGCTCCGGCCGGATGGCGATGCCACCGGGCCGGCGGGTGACCCGGGGTCCGGGCCGGTGGCCGGCCCGGGGTACCCGTCCGCGGTCACGGGCGGGTCGCGACCGGGCACCGGACGGCCCCGCGGGCGTACCGTGACGGCATGGACCGGCGACTGGCCGGCGCGCTCCTGGTGCTGCTCACCGTCGTGGGGGCCACCGTCCTGTCGTCGGTGGCCGGACGTGGGCTGGCCGGAACCCCGGTCGCCGCCCCGCTGCCGGACCCTCCCGCGGTCGGCGACTGCCTCCTGGGGCCGACGGTCGGGACCGCGGCCGCCACCGGTCCCGCCGCGATCGCGGACGGCCGGCCCGAGCCGCCCACGTTCGGTCCTTGCGACCCGGCCGGCATCGATCCGGTCGCCGGACCCGTCGGGGAGGTCGTGGCCGTGCGCCCGATGACGGGACCGGACCGCACCGCCGGACCGGCGGAGGCGGGATGCCGGCCCGCCGCACTGGCCTACGCCGGCCTGCGGCCGCGCGGTGACACCTTCGCCGTACCGGGCTCGCCGGCCGACGACCCCATCCAGTGGCGATACTCGGTCGACGTGCAGACCACGTGGATCACTCAGCTGCCGGCCCATCCGGGGGCCGGCAGCTGGGCGGCCTGCATCGCCCGGCCGGGCGCGGCCGGGTCCGGGCCCGGCCGGCTGGCCGATGCCTTCGCCGGCGGCGCGCTGCCGGGCGGGTACGGCACCTGCTGGCAGTCCGCCGAACTCAGTGCCGCGGTGCAGGTGGTGGACTGCCGCGAACCGCACGTCGCGGAGTTGATCGCGTTGGGGCGGGCGATCGGAACCGGGCCCGTCGAACCCGATCTGGTCCGGCAGTCGTGCCTGGACCAGGCCGCGCTGGTGCTGCGCCGGGCGGATCCGACGGCGGGCGGGGCGCTGTCGATCCGGGTCGACCCGGAGCGGCCGCCCGGGGGGGGGGCCGCCCTGAGCCCCGCCTGTTTCGTCACCGCCGCCGACGGCCGGGTGCTGGTGGGCAGTCTGGTGGGCATCGGCGACGGCCCGCTGCCGTTCGGTTGACCGGCCGCCCGGCCCGCCGGGGCCGAACTCAGGACGCCGAGCGCTCCGGATGGCGCAGCGGTCCGGTCGAGCCGCGCCGGATCAGCTCGCACCCGACGGTGACCGCCGTCGGTGTGTGCTCCGGATCGCTGACCTGCTCCAGCAGCAGGCGGGCCGCGATCCGGCCCTGGTCGCGCACCGGCTGGCTGATGGTGGTCAGATCGAACAGGTAGGCGAAGTCGTGCCCGTCGACGCCGATCACCGACAGGTCCTCCGGGATCCGCAGGCCGTGCATCCGGGCCGCGTGCAACGCTCCGATCGCCACCTCGTCGCTGACCGCGAACACGGCACTGGGCCGGTCCCGGCCGGCGAACTGGGCCAGGCACCGGTGCATCGCCGCCTCGCCACCGTTGATGGAGAAGCCCGACGAGTAGACCAGCGCCGGATCGGGTTCGAGGCCGGCGGCCCGCAGCGTCATGTCCCAGCCGCGGTGCCGGTCGACGGCGACCGGGAAGCCCCGTGACTCCCCGGTCTCGTCGCCGAAGATGGCGATCCGGCGGTGGCCCAGATCGACCAGGTGCTGGGTCGCGCGCTGGCCGACGACGACGTTGTCGACCAGCACCGACGAGATGCCCTCGATGGCCGACCCCAGGGTGACGATCGGCACGCCGAACCCGCCCAGGTTGCCGACCGACCGCTGGGCCAGCGGAACGTTCAGGGCGAGCACACCGTCGACCCGTTTGCTCAGGGTCTGGGCGTCGACCTCGCCCTGCACCCCGAGCGGGTAGAGCATCAGGTCGTAGCCGTGCTCGGCGAGCACCTCCTGCGCCCCTTCGATGACCGCCGAGAAGAACCACCGGGAGACCCACGGCGCGATGACCGCGATCGTATTGGTCCGCCCGGTAGTCAGCGCCGTCGCCCACGGGGAGGGCGAGTAGCCGAGCGAGGAGGCCGCCCGTTCGACGGCCTCCCGCGTCTTCGCCGACACTCCGGGCAGCCCTCGCAGCGCACGGGAGACCGTGGCCGGAGAGAACCCGGAGAGCGCGGCGACTTCCATGATCCCGACAGGGGCAGCCCGCGGATCCGGCATGGTCAACGTTCCCTCGACTCGGTCCGCCCGCCGCTCAGCCCTTCACGCCGCCGGCCAGCAGGCCGCGGACGAAGAAGCGTTGCAGGGAGAGGAACACGACCAAGGGGACGATGATCGCGATGAACGCGCCGGCCGACAGGAGTTGCCAGTCCTGGCCGCGGGTGCCGGACAGGCCGGCGATGGCCGCGGTGACCGGGGTCAGGTTCGGGCTCGGTGCGAAGACCAGGGCGACGAGCAGGTCGTTCCAGACCCACAGGAACTGGAAGATGCCGAACGCGGCGATCGCCGGGACCAGCAGCGGCATGAGCACCACGAAGAAGATCTTCACGTGCCCGGCGCCGTCGACCCTGGCCGCCTCGATGATCGAGGACGGGATCTCCTTCATGAAGTTGTGCATGATGAAGATGGCCAGGGGCAGACCGAAGATCGTGTGGGCGATCCAGACCGGCCAGAACGAGTTCTGCAGTCCGGCGCTGACGAAGATGGTCTGCAGCGGGATCAGGGCGACCTGCAGCGGCACGATCTGCAGCGCGAAGACCGCGACGAACAGGAAGTCCCGGCCCGGGAAGTCGATCCACGCGAACGCGTAGGCCGCGAGCAGGGCCAGGGTGATCGGGATGATCACCGCCGGGAAGACGATCACGAACGAGTTCAGGAAGAACGGTCCGAGGCCGCCGCTGCCGCTGAACGCCTGCTTGTAGTTGTCGAACGTGATCCCGGGATTGGCGAAGAAGGTCCACCAGCCCGAGGTGTCGATGTCGGCCTTGGGGCGGAACGAGGTGACGAACAGGCCGAACGTCGGGATGGTCCACAGGATGGCCAGGACGATCGCGATGCCCGACGCCCACGGCGACGACAGCTTGGTCTTGGCGTCGGCCAGCCGCATCTGCTTCTTGAGCTGGCGCGAGCTGAGTTTTTCTTCAGGAGTGGCGTCGGTGCGGATCGGCAGCTCGACGGCCTCGCCGGACATGCTCATCGCACACCCTCCTCGATATCAACGGAACGATGGAGTGCCCATGACTGGCTCGAGAACTCGCTCATCGGGTCTCCTCCACGAGCCTCATCTGCCGGACGTTGTAGGCGATCACCGGGATGATGATGATGAACAGGATGACGGCCAGCGCCGCCCCCAGTCCCTTGCCTTCCTCACCCTGGCGGAACGACTGGGTGTAGAACTCGTTGGCCACGACCGAGGTGCCGAAGTTGCCACCGGTCATGGTGCGGACGATGTCGAAAGCCTTCAGGGTGGCCATCGCGATGGTGGTCAGCACGACCACGATCGCCGGGCGGATGGTCGGCACCGTGACCTTGGTGAACTGCTTCCAGCCGGTCGCGCCGTCCAGTTGCGCGGCCTCGATGATGTCGTCGGGCACGGCCTTGATGGCGGCCGAGAGCAGGGTCATGGCGAACCCGGCCTGGATCCAGATCATCACCACGATCAGGAAGAACGTGTTCCAGGGTTCGGTGATCAGGAACTGGTACGGGTCCAGCCCGATCCAGACGAGTATCTGGTTGGCCAGACCGATCTGCGGCACGCCGGCCTGCCGGTACTCGTACACGAACTTCCAGATGATCGAGGCGCCGACCATGGAGATCGCCATCGGCAGGAAGATCAGCGCCTTGGCCGCCTTCTCGAACCGGGTGCGGTCCACGATCACCGCATAGACCAGGCCGAAGAGGGTGGCCACGATCGGGACGAAGATGACCCAGATCGCGGTGTTGATCAGCACCTTCTGGAAGTTGGGGTCGGTGAAGACCTCCTTGTAGTTGTCCAGGCTGAAGCTGAGCTCGGTCGATCGTTGCCCGGTCGCCCGGTCGATGATCGGTTTGCCGTTGTCACCCAGGACGACCGAGCTGACCTGGAACGAGCGCCAGGCGGTCAGGGCCGCCGGGTAGAACAGGCCGACCACGAGCGCAATCGTCACCGGGCCCAGGAAGCCGGCCACGATGACCCACAACGGCACCTTCGGCCGGTCGATCAACCACAAGATGGCGCCCAGCACCACCACGAACAGCAGGATCGCGACCACCATCACCAACAGCTTGTCGGTGACGGACTCGGGCTTGAGGAACCAGTCCACGATGCACTCCCTTCTTTCCGGGATCGCGCCCGACCCAGGTGCGGGCCCCCCCGCGAGGGATCCCCACCGGCGGGCCGCCCCCCGG
>NZ_JBMDXT010000073.1:0-5292 GCF_048594475.1 Nakamurella sp.
GCGCCGCTCGCCGCTGGCGATCTCCATCGGCACCAACCCGACGTTCTCCGGTCGCGAGCGCACGGTCGAAGGATTCGTCATCGACGAGGGCGGGAATTTCTACGGCCGGAGGGTGGCGTTCGACTTCGTCGAACGGCTGCGGGACACCGTGCGGTTCGATTCGGTGCCGGCGCTCATCGCGCAGATCGATGCCGATGTGGCCAGCACCCGGGACGTGTTGGGCTGGACCGCCTCATGAGGGCCTTATTCATGAGGGCACTGTTCATGAGGCACTGTTCATGAGGGCACTGTCGTGAAGGGGACGTCGTGGACGAGCATCAGATCCTGAGCCAGATCGCCACCCTGGTCGAGCAGGAGCACGCGCTGCGCTCGGCCCACCAGCGGGGCGAGTTGACCGGCGACGACGAGCGGGCCCGGCTGGCCGCGCTCGAGGGCGCGCTCGACCAGTGCTGGGATCTGCTGCGGCAGCGGCGGGCCCGGCAGGAGTTCGGTCAGGACACCGAGGACGTCGCCGTGCGCAGCGTGGAGCAGGTCGAGAAGTACCTGCAGTGACGCCCACCCGTCCGGCGGGCACCTGCCGCCGCCCCTCGCGCCGCCGACCCCGGCGCCGGGGTCACTGAATGACCCCCGTCCTGGCCAGCATCGTCGGGATCGTTCTGCTGCTGGCCGTTCTCGGGTTCTCCATCGCCCGCCCCAAGGGGCTGCCGGAGGCCGTCGCCGCGGTGCCGGCCGCCGGTCTGGCCCTGCTGATCGGGCTGATCAGCGTGCCGGACGCGCTGGCGGCCGTCGAGACGCTGGGCCCGACGATCGGCTTCCTGGCCGCGATCCTGGTCATCGCCCACCTGGCGGACGTGGACGGGGTGTTCCGCTGGATCGGCGGCCTGCTGGTCGCCGGCAGTCGCGGCAGCGCCCAGCGCCTGCTCACCCTGGTGTTCGTCGTCGCCTCGCTGACCACCGCGCTGCTGTCGCTGGACGCCACCGTGGTGCTGCTGACCCCGGTGCTGCTCGGCGCGGTCCGCCGGCTGCAGGTCAGCGGCGCGCCGCCGGTGTACGCGGCCGCCCACCTGTCCAACACGGCGTCGTTGCTGCTGCCGGTGTCGAACCTGACCAACCTGCTGGCCTTCCACGCATCCGGGCTGACCTTCGTCGGGTTCGCCGCCCTGATGGCCGGCCCCTGGGTCGCCGCCATTGCCGTCGAGTACGTGATCTTCCGCTGGGCGTTCCGGAACGAGCTGGCGCCGTCGCACGACGCGCCGGCCCGCACCGCCACCGCCCCGGACGCCCCGGCGCAGCCGGCCCCGACGGCGTCGTTGGTGCTGCTCGGGGTGATCCTGGTGGCGGTCTTCGCCTCGTCGGCGTTCGGGGTCGAGCCGGTCTGGGTGGCCGGGGCCGGCGCGCTGGTGTGGCTGGTCTGGGACCTGAGCCGGCGCCGCGTCGGCGTCCCGGCCGTCGTGGCCGCGCTCAACCCGTGGTTCCTGGTCTTCGTCGCCGCGCTCGGGGTGGTCGTGCAGGCGGCCATCGGGCACGGCCTGCAGGACGCGCTGGCCGGGGTGCTGCCCGGCGGCGACGGGCTGCTCGCCCTGCTGGCCCTGGCCGTGATCGCCGCGGTGCTGGCCAACCTGATCAACAACCTGCCGGCCACCCTGGTGCTGCTGGCGGCGCTGGGCGCGGCGCCGCCGGCGGCCGCGGTGCTGGCCGTCCTGATCGGGGTCAACATCGGGCCCAACCTGACCTACGCGGGGTCGCTGGCCACGATGCTCTGGCGACGGATCCTGCACGAGAAGGGCCACGGCCCGTCGCTGCGCCGGTTCACGGTGCTCGGCCTGACCACGGTCGGGCCGACGCTGCTGGCCGCCGTGCTGGCCCTGTGGGCGGCGCACGCGGTGTCCTGACCGGGCCGGGCGCTGCGCTCAGGGGTGCCGCTCGTGCGGTGGGGGCGGCAGTTCGTGCCCGGGCGGCGGGGGCGGCGGGATGGACCCCAGGCCGGGTGCCCGGCCGGGCCAGACCAGCAGCACCGGGCAGGGGGCGTGGTCCACGACGAACCGGGTGGCCGGGCCCAGCGAGCGGGGTCCGAGCCGGCTGCGGTCGCCGTCCCGGGCCAGCACCAGCAGGTCGGCGCCGTCGGCGGCGGCGACCACCTCGCGCTCCAGCCGGCCGCGCCGGCTGACCAGCTGCGCGGGCCGGCCCAGCCGGTCGCGGGCGGCGGCCAGCACCTCCTGGGAGGAGGTGGTCAGATCGTCGTCGAGGTCGGCCCCGACGGTGTACCGCCGGCCCAGCAGGCCGGCGAAGGCGCCGCGGGTCACCTCGCCCAGGTCGTCGGCGACCACGTGCACCAGGGTGACCTCGGCGTCCGACGGGGTCAGCGTGGCGGCCTCGTCGATCGCCGATTCCCAGACGCCGTCGGCCACCCAGACCAGGACCTTCATCGGACCCCCTCGTGCGCGCCGCGGCCGGACCGAACCCGGTCCCGCCGTTCAGTGGCCGGTCGGGCTGGCCTGGTGCTGCGGGACCGGGTGCTGTCCGACCTGATGATCACCGACCGGACGGGACGCGGCCGGGTCGACCGCGCCGGTGCCGACGGTATCCCGGGCCTCGGTGCCGGGCGACCCGGCGGGGGCCGGGCGCGGGTCCCGTTCGGGGGTGGGCCGGGGGTACAGGGCGAGCCGCTGCTGCGCGCAGACCTCGGCCAGGGCCTGCCGGACGCTGCCCCGGATGACCATCGGAAAGCTGAAGTACCCGTGGGGCATGCCGACGTACTCGGTCAGCCGGACCGCCGTGCCGGCGTCCTCCAGGGCCCGGCCGTAGCGGATGCCGTCGTCGCGCAGCGGGTCGTACTCGGCCACCTGGATCAGCGCGGGCGGCAGCCCGGTCAGGTCGCCGGCCAGGATCGGCGAGGCCAGGGGGGAGTCCGGGTCGCCGTCCGGGCCGAGGTACTGGTCGCGGAACGTGAGCATCACGGCCGAGGACAGGATCGGGTAGTCGGTCCGGGCCGGCGCGGTGGCGTCGAAGTCGTCGGGGGTGCGCAGGTCGGTCGCCGGGTAGATCAGCGACTGGTGGGCGATCCGCGGTCCGCCCCGGTCGCGCACCTGCTGGCAGACCACGGCGGCCAGGTTGCCGCCGGCGCTGTCGCCCATCACCGCGATCCGGGTGGCGTCGACGCCGAGCTCGCCCGCGTGGCCGTGCACCCAGTGCACCGCGGCGAGGCTGTCCAGCACCGCGGTCGGGAAGCGGTGCCGCGGGGCCAACCGGTAGTCCACGGACACCACGACGGCGCCCACGCCCAGGCAGACCTGGCTGCACAGCCAGTCCGAGTGGTCCAGGGCGCCCAGAGTCCAGCCACCGCCGTGGAAATAGACGACGACCGGGCTGTCCGGCGGCTGGTCGGCGGCCCGGTAGAACCGGACGGGCACCCGTTCGCCGTCCTGCTCGATCACCCGGTCGACGGTGGTCACGCCCTTGGCCAGCCGGCCGGTGACCCCGGCGGTGAGCCGGCCGTGCCCGGCCAGCAGCTCCTGGGCGCGCAGGATCTGGTCCGGGGTCATCGAGTCGACGGCGCCGGGCGAGTGCGCGAACAGCCACGCGAACGCCCGCACCCGCAGATCCAGCCTGGCCATGTCGTTGACCCTACTCGTCGGTAACTTACGGTTCCACCCGTGCCCGCCAGGGTGCTCGGCCGACCCGGCGCGGCGGCACCCTCGACCCGGGTGAGAATGACCGGCATGCCGGAACCGGGGGAGTCGGAACCTGGGACGTCCAGACCTGGGGAGTCGGAACGGCCGGCCCCGGGCGCGCGTCGAGGGCGGCGCCTGCGGGTGGCCGGCGCCGTCGCCGTGGTGGTCGCGCTCTACGTCGCGCTGCTCGTCAGCTACGCGGCGGCGGAGTCGGCCAAGGTCGCCCAGGCCCCGGTCGAGCGCCCGCCGGGCGGCGTGACCGTCCGCCTCGACGCCCGGGCGATCACCGCCCAGAGCGCGCAACTGCAGGTCGACGTCACGATCCAGGCCGACGATGCGCTGCTCGGCCCTGACGGCACCCCGGCCCGGACCGTCACCGTCAGTCTCGACCCCACCGCGGAGGACACCGACCTGGTCTTCGACGCCGGCAAACGGCCCCAGTCCCACACCGCCACGCTGCTGTTCGACGGGGACATCCAGAACTGGCCGTTCGACGACTACACCGCCCCGGTGGCCGCGATCGTCACCGTCGGCGAGGGATCCGACGTCCGGTTGGTCGACTCGGCGGTGGTCCTGTCGGGGTCGGTCCAGGGCTGGGACCTGCGGGCGGCGGAGAATCCCGACCTGGCCGGCCTGGTCGTCGACGCGTCGTTCCACCGCTCGTTCGCCATCGTGCTGTTCGGCATCACCCTGGTGCTGGTGCTCGCCCTGCTGCCGGTGGCGTGCTGGATCGTGGCCTGGAAGCTCTACCGCGAACAGCGGCTGTTCGAGGCCGGCATGCTGGGCTGGACGGCCGCGTTGCTGTTCGCGGTCATCCCGATCCGCACCTTCTTCCCGGGCTCGCCGCCACCCGGGTCCTGGGTGGACGTGCTGGTGGTGCTGTGGGTGATCGTGGCGCTGACCGTCGCGCTGTTCATCGGGGTCGCCGCCTGGATCCGGCATCCCCGGCCGACGCCGTGACCGGTCCGGCCTCGGTGCTCGTCGGTGCTCGTCGGTGGCCATCGGTCGGGACCTGGCCGGGTCCGGGCGGGCGCGCTGATAGACTGATCGACTGGGTCCGGCTGCAGTCCGTGGCGGCCGGTACCGTCATCCCCCCGGCGACGTCGTCCGGAGCGGGCCGTGCACGGGACACGTACCAGTAGGAGCACCAGACGTGGCGTTGACCGCCGAGCAGAAGAAGGAAATTCTCGCCGAGTACGGCCTGCACGAGAGCGACACCGGGTCGCCCGAGGCGCAGGTGGCGATGCTGTCCAAGCGGATCTCGGATCTGACCGAGCATCTCAAGCAGCACAAGCACGATCACCACACCCGCCGCGGCCTGATGGGCCTGGTCGGCCGTCGGCGCCGGCTGCTGCGCTACCTGCAGCAGGTCGACATCGCCCGCTACCGCTCGCTGATCGAGCGGCTCGGGCTGCGTCGCTAGCATCACCCCGGCCCGGGGGGGGCCGCCCCCCGCCCCCCCCGCGGCCCCCCCCCCCCCACCACACCCGCCGCGGCCTGATGGGCCTGGTCGGCCGCCGGCGCCGGCTGCTGCGGTACCTGCAGCAGGTCGACATCGCGCGCTACCGCTCGCTGATCGAGCGCCTCGGGCTGCGCCGCTAGCATCACCCCGGCCGGGGGG
>NZ_JBMDXT010000074.1:0-2979 GCF_048594475.1 Nakamurella sp.
ATCGGGGGCTGTGTTCCGGCGCGGTGGTCCGGCGCCGTGGTCGGGCCCGCGGCGCCGGGGGGCCGCCCGCGGGTCGGGCGGCCCGCCAGCCCGCCGGCCCGCCCACCGAGCCGGACGGGGCTCAGCGCCCGGCCTCCGGAAAGCGGGTCAGGTCCGGGGCGATGTCGCGATGCCGGACCAGGGCGGTGGCCGCCTCGGCCGGCATCGGGCGGCCGAACAGGTAGCCCTGCCCGTCGTCGCACCCGTACAGCCGCAGCATCGGCAACTGGTCGGCCGACTCGATGCCCTCCGCGGTCGTCTGCATGCCCAGGCTGTGGGCCATCGAAATGGTCGCGGCGACCAGCGGGGACGGGGTGCCGGCGGCCAGCATCTCCACGAACGAGCGGTCGACCTTGACCCGCTCGACCGGCAGCGTGTGCAGGCGGCTCAGGGACGAGTACCCGGTGCCGAAATCGTCGATGGCCAAGCGGATCCCGGCCGCGTTCAACTCCCGCAGGATGCCGAGGACCTGGTTGCGCCGGTCGAAGGTGCTCTCGGTGATCTCCAGCTGCAGGTCGTCCGGATCGAGCCCGGCGTCGGCCAGGGCGGCGGACACCATCGCCAGCAGGCCGGCGTCCTGCAGCTGCCGGACGGACAGGTTGACCGACATCCGCAGCTGCTCGGTCGGCGGGACCATCGCTCGCCAGCGCGCCCCCTGCCGGCAGGCCTCGCGCAGCACCCACTCGCCGAGCTGAACGATGAAACCCGACGCCTCGGCGACCGGGATGAACGACGCCGGCGGGATGTCGCCCTTGACCGGGTGCCGCCAGCGCAGCAGCGCCTCGAATCCCCGGAGCCGTCCGGTGAGCAGCGAGACGATGGGCTGGTAGTGGACGGCGAACTGGTGGTCCACCAGTGCCTGGCGCAGGTCCGAATCCATCACCAGCCGCTGCAGGACGTCGTCGTGCATGGCCGAGTGGAAGACCTCGATGACGCCCTTGCCGGCGTCCTTGGCCGCGTACATGGCCAGGTCCGCGTTCCGCAGCATCGACGCGGCGGTGGTCGCCGGGCACGCGACCGCGACGCCGATGGACGCGTCCGGCGTGATGGTGTGGGCGGGCAGCCGGACCGGGCTGCGCAGCACCCCCAGGAGTTGCTCGGCCACCCCGACCGCGCGCGCCTCGTCGGTGCCCTCGAGCAGGACCGCGAACTCGTCCCCGCCGAGCCGGGCCACCGTGTCGCCGGCGCGGACGCATGCGCGCAGCCGCCCGCCCAGCACCACCAGCACCTCGTCACCGGCGGGATGGCCCAGGCTGTCGTTGATGAGTTTGAACCCGTCCAGGTCCAGCAGCAGCAGCGCGAACGGGTCGGATTGGCGGTCCTGCCGGGCGATCGCCTGGCCCAGCCGGTCGTCGAGCAGGGCCCGGTTGGCCAGGCCGGTGAGCGGATCGTGCAGGGCCTGGCGGATCAGGGCGGCCTCGGCGGCCCGGCTCTCGGTGATGTCGGACATCGCCAGAACCGCGCCGGTGACGGTGCCCTCGTCATCGACGAGGCGCCGGCCGTTCACCGCCATCAGCCGCGGGTCCTCGTGACTTGCCCGCCGGACGAGCACCTCGACGTCGCGCACCGTCTCCCCGCGCAGCACGCGGGCCATCGGCCGGTCGGCCGGCGGCAGCACGCCGCCCGTGCTCGGGTCGACGGTCTCCCAGCCGATGGTGTCCCCGGGCTCCGGCAACCAGGGTGCGGGCGGCATCAGGAACATCTCGCGGGTTGCCCGGTTGAGCAGCGTCACCCGGCCGGCGGGGTCGCAGGCGACCACCGCCGAGCCCAGATTGTCCAGCACGGCGTCGAGGAACTGGTTCTGCCGGGCCTGGGCCCGGGCGGCCGCCCGGGCCTCGGAGACGTCGACGACCTGGACGGCGATGTGTTGGACGATCTGCCGCTGGTTCCGGAACACGGCCACCGTGCACTGGGTCCAGACCGAGCCGCCCGGCCCGCCGAACCGGAGGTCGACCCGGCCGATGAGATCCTCCCCGGCCTCGATCCGCGCCCGGATCGACCACACCCGCGTCCGGTCGGCGGGGAGGGCGAGCGCCTCGAGGGCGGTCCCGGTCAGCGAGCCGGCGGCCACGCCGACGGACTGCGCGAAGGCCAGGTTGGCGTTCTCGACGACACCGTCCGGGGAGATCCACAGGACGCCCGTCGGCGAGTGCTCGAAACCCCGGCGCAGCAGGGTGCGGGCGTCCCCGAGCTGGGCGGCGCTGCGGGCCAGATCCTGGGCCAGCGCGCCGGCGTGGTGGGCTTTCTCCCGGCTCACCAGCAGCTGGCGCAGGGCGGCCAGCAGCAGCAGGGCCAGGGCGGCGGTCAGCAGCGCGGGGTCGTCCGCGACGCGGCCGGCGATGGCGGCCACGCCGACGGTGGCGACCGCGGCGATCGGCATCAACTCCTGCTCGGGGCTGGGAGGCCCGGGCCGGCGACGCGCCGGATCGGCGGGGCGGGCGGCGGCCGAGGCGATCAGCACCAGAGCCGTCAGCCAGCCGCCGGTCGCCCAGGAGGGCACGGGTCCGGTCGCCGGCACCTGGCCGACCAGCAGGACGGCATCGGTCAGGGCGGCCACCGCCGGCGCGGCGGCCGCGAGCAGCCAGGGCGTGCGAGCGGCCGGGCGCTGACCCAACGCGACCGTCAGCGTGGTGGTGGCCACCGCGAGGTCGACGGCCGGCTGCAGACCCCACCACGGGGCGTCCCGCACCGGGGTGCTCAGGATCGCGACCCGCGCCACGAACAGCACCGAGCCGGCGATCAACACCCCGTCCAGGATCTGGCGAACGACCACCACGGCGTGCCGGGGCGGGACGCCCAGGCGCCAGACGGCGACCATCGCCGATCCCGCGTACCCCGCGAGCAGCAGCGCCTCGAGGACTCCGGGCGGCAGGCCGGGAGCGAATCCCCAGGCCGCGTGCCCGATGGTCCACAACACCACGGCGACTGCCGCCCACCACC
>NZ_JBMDXT010000075.1:0-9028 GCF_048594475.1 Nakamurella sp.
GGCCGGCCGCCCCGCGGGGCCCGTCCGGCCGCCCCGGCCGACGGCCGGCGCGACCCGAACGCCGGCGCTCCCCGGCCCGCGGGCAAGCCCAAATCGGTCCGCGGCCGGCGCACCCGGCGACCGCGGTCGGCCGTCGGCAACCCGCGCCAGCGCAGCCGGATCGCCCTCGTCGCGATGCTGGCCATGCTGGCGGTGGCCACCCTCAAGCTGGTCACCGTGCAGGTGGTCGACCTCTCCGGCTATGCCGCCAAGAGCGAGGCCCAGCGCAGCCGCACGATCACCCTCACCGCGCAACGCGGCACCATCACCGACCGCAACGGCGTGGAGCTGGCGCTGACGGTCGAGGGCCGCGCGGTGGCCGCCCGGCCGGCCTTGTTCACCGACGACACCCAGCGCAAGGCGGTGGCCGACATCCTGGTCGCCGGGGTCGGCAACGGCCTCACCCAGGACCAGGTGATGGCCAAGCTCACCTCCGGCAAGACCTACGTCTATCTGGCCCGCGACCTGCTCCCGGCCCAGGCCGACGCGATCATGGACAAGATCACCCCGCTGTTCGACACCGACCACCGCGACGCGGTCGTCACCGAACGGCAGGACGTCCGCGAGCACCCGGACAACTCGGCCTCGGCGGCGGTCGTCGGGACGACGGACTACGACGGCAACGGCCTGTCCGGGTTCGAGGCGAAGTTCGACACCAAGCTGGCCGGCAAGGACGGCGAGCGGGTGGTCGACGTCGACGCCCGCCATCTGATCATTCCCGGCAGCGCCCGGGACGAGACGCCGGCCGCCGACGGCATGGACGTCGCCCTGACCATCGACGCCGACCTGCAGTACACGACGATGCAGATGCTCACCGACTGGGTGAACAAGTCGCAGGCCAAGTCCGGCTGCGTGGTGATCATGCAGGTGGCCGACGCCCAGGTACCGGCGATGGCCTGCTACGAACCCGGCAAGACGGCGCGGGAGACGGGCAACAAGGCTGTCACCGACGCGATCGAGCCCGGGTCGGTGAACAAGGTCGTCACCATGGCCGCGGCGCTGGAGAAGGGCCTGATCAAGCCGGACCAGGTGTTCAACGTGGACGGCAAGATCGACGTCGGCGACGCGACCATCAAGGACGCCTGGGCGCACGGACCGCAGAACATGACGGCGACCGGCATCCTGGGCAAGTCGTCCAACGTCGGCACCCTGATGATCGCCCAGCAGGTCGGCCCGGACGCCTTCATGGACATGGCCCGCAAGCTGGGCCAGGGCGTCCGGACGGGGATCCAGCTGCCCGCCGAGACCTCCGGCTACCTGCCCAAGCAGTCCACCTGGTCCTCCAGCACCTTCGGCAACCTGCCGATCGGCCAGGGGGTCTCGGAGTCGCTGCTGCAGCTCGCCGGGATGTACCAGGCCATCGCCAACAACGGCGTCCGGATCACTCCGACGCTGGTCGCGTCGACCACCGTCAACGGGGTCACCACCCCGACGCCGGCCGGCGCGCAGACCGTCGCGATGAGCCCGCAGACGGCCAAGACGCTGATCCAGATGCTGCACGGCCCGATCCAGGGCGGCGACGAGTACCACCGCGGCACCGCCCCGGCGGCCGCGATCACCGGCTACCAGGTGGCGGGCAAGACCGGGACGGCGCAGCAGGTCGACGAGGACACCGGCGAGTACTCCAAGACGCTGATCACGTCGACCTTCGCCGGCATCGTGCCGGCCGACAACCCCAAGTACGTCATCACGATCATGCTGGACAACCCGCTGGGCAGTTCGCCGGCCGGCACCACCAGCTGCGCACCGCTGTTCCACGACATCGCCGCCTACGCGATGCGGGCCGCCGACGTGCCCCCGTCCGCCGAGCAGGCCCCGGTCTACGACCTGTATGTCGACAACTGACACCCCCGGTCCACGCACCCCGGGCGGGGTGCGGGCCGCGGTCCGCCGGGCCCGGGGGCGGTAACCTTGCCGGCCGTGGGTTCCTCCGCCGCACCGTCCGCGCCGCGACCGCGAGATCCCGCCGGGGCCACCGTGACCGAGGTCGCGGGCCTGGTGGGCGGGCAGCTGGTCCCCGCCGGACCCGTCGATCCGCTGGTCGCCCCCGACCCCGGGGACGGCCCGGCCGACCGCTTGACCGGGGTCACCCTGCGCGCCCAGGACGTGCGCCCCGGTGACCTGTTCGCGGCCCTGCCCGGCACCCGCGCGCACGGCGCCCACTACGCCGATCAGGCGCTGGAGCGCGGCGCCCGCGCGGTGCTCACGGACGCCGAGGGAGCGCGGCTGCTGGCCGGCGCCCCGGTGCCGCTGGTCGTCGTCGAGCAGCCCCGGGCCGTCCTGGGGGCGGTCGCCCGGGTCATCTACGGCGATCCGAGCGCCCGGCTCGCCGTCGTCGGGGTGACCGGCACCGCCGGCAAGACCACCACCTGCTACCTGCTCGAGGCCGCCCTGGCCGCCGACGGGTCACGCAGCGGCGTCATCGGCACGGTGCAGACCCGCATCGACGGGGTCGTCACGCCCAGCGCGTTGACCACGCCCGAGGCGCCCGACCTGCAGGCGCTGCTGGCCGTCATGGTCGAGCGCGGCGTCGGCGCGGTGGCGATGGAGGTCTCCTCGCACGCCCTGGCCCTGGGCCGGGTCGGCGGCACCCGGTTCGCCGTGGGCGCCTTCACCAACCTCTCGCAGGACCACCTGGACTTCCACCACGACATGGAGGACTACTTCCGGGCCAAGGCCATGCTGTTCGACGGGCGGGCCGCCCGGCACGTGATCTGCGTGGACACCGAGTGGGGCGAACGGCTGGCGGCCGAGCACCCGGAGGCGCTGACGGTGAGCGCCCGGGCCGGGGCCGCCGACTGGTCGGTGACCGCGGTGGAGGTGGCCGCCAACGGCATCCAGCGGGTGGTGCTGGCCGGCCCGGGGAGCCGGACGGTCCGCCTCGACCTGGCCATCCCGGGCGCGTTCAACGTGGCCAACGCGGCCGTCGCGATCGCGTGCATCGACGCCATCGGCCGGGACGTGCAGCAGGCCGCCGACGCGATCCGCGGGGTCACCGTGCCCGGCCGGATGGAGCGCGTGGACGCCGGCCAGGACTTCCTGGCCGTGGTGGACTACGCGCACAAGCCCGGTGCCCTGGCCGCCGTCCTGGACGCGATCCGGGACGGCCTGACCGGTCGGCTGATCGTGGTGATCGGGGCCGGTGGCGACCGGGACACGGGCAAGCGGCCGCTGATGGGGGCCGAGTGCGCGGCCCGGGCCGATGTGCTGATCGTCACCGACGACAACCCGCGCTCCGAGGACCCGGCCGCCATCCGGGCCCAGGTGCTGGCCGGCGCCCGGCCGGTCGGCGCGGACCGCGCGGTCCGGATCGAGGAGATCGGGGACCGGCGGGCGGCCATCCGCCGGGCGGTGCAGGTCGCCGGCACGGGGGACGCGGTGGTCGTCGCCGGCAAGGGGCACGAGCTGGGCCAGGAGATCGCCGGGGTGGTGCATCCGTTCGCCGACCGCGACGAGCTGGCGCAGGCCCTGCGGGCGGCCGTCCCGACGGTGTCGGCCGAGCCGACTAGCCTGCTCGGAGTGACCGACCCCGACGCGAAGGACCACGCCGCCTCATGATCGCGATGACCCTGGCCCAGGTCGCTGCCGCGATCGGGGTCGATCCACCCGTGGGCCCCGACGGGGCCGCGCCGGCCGTCGCCGTGCGGTCGGTCGAGTTCGACACCCGGCGCATCCGGCCGGGTGCGCTGTTCGTCGCGCTCCGGGGCGAGCGGGTGGACGGGCACGACTTCGTCGGGCAGGCCGCCGCCGCCGGAGCGGTCGCGGTGCTCGCCTCCCGCGAGCTGACCGGTCCGGCCGCGGCCGGCCTGCCGGTGCTGCGGGTGGCCGACCGGCCGGACAACGCCGGCGTGCTGGACGCGCTGGCCGCGCTGGCCCACGCCTCGGTGACCGCATTGACCGCCGACCACGGCCTGCAGGTCGTCGGGGTCACCGGTTCGTCCGGCAAGACCTCGACCAAGGACCTGATCGCCGCGGTGCTGCGGGCCGCGGTGGACGACCCGGCCCAGGTGGTCGCGCCGCCGGAGTCGTTCAACAACGAGCTGGGCCACCCCTACACCGCGCTCCGGGCCGACGAGACCACCCGCTTCCTGGTGCTGGAGCTCTCCGCCCGCGGGGTCGGGCACATCAGAGCACTCGCCCGGGTCGCGCCCCTGCGCATCGGGGCCGTGCTCAACGTCGGCTCCGCCCATCTGGGCGAGTTCGGCTCGGTCGAGGCGATCGCCACCGCCAAGTCCGAGCTGGTGCAGGCGCTGCCCCCGGCGGCCGCGGCCGGGAGCGGCGGGGTGGCCGTCCTGAACGCCGACGACCCGCTGGTGGCCGCCATGGCCGGGGTGACCCGGGCCGAGATCGTCATGGTCGGGCAGGCTCCGGACGCGACCGTGCGCGCGCAGGACGTCCGCGCCGACGAGGCCGACCGGGCGCTGTTCACCCTGGTCACCCCGGAGGGGTCCGCCCCGGTCGCGCTGCGCGTGGTCGGGGCCCACCAGGTCGGCAACGCGCTGGCCGCGGCCGCCGTCGGGCGCGCGGTGGGCATGCCGGTCGCCGCCGTGGCGGCCGCCCTCTCGCAGGCCGAGCCGGCCTCCCGGTGGCGGATGGAGGTCACCGAGCTGGCCAACGGCGCGACGCTGATCAACGACGCCTACAACGCCAACCCGCACTCGATGAAGGCGGCGCTGCTGTCGCTGGCCACCATCGGCCGCGGCCGGCGGACCTGGGCCGTGCTGGGGGAGATGGCCGAGCTCGGCGACGACGCCACCGAGGCGCACGACCGGATCGGCCGGCTCGTCGTCCGGCTGGGCGTCGACCGGCTGCTCGTGGTGGAGGGGCCGGGCGCGGCGACCGGGGCGGCGGTGGGTGGCCGCACCGCACCCCGGGCCCTGCATCTGGGGGCCCATCTGGAGGGGTCGTGGAGCGGAGAGTCCGAGTTGGTGCCCGATACCGAGGCCGCGGCCGACATCCTGGTGGCGGAACTGGCACCCGGTGACGTCGTCCTGGTCAAGGCCTCGCGGTCGGCCGGCCTGGAACGGGTCGCCCAGCGGGTGATCGACGGTCTGGGCATCGGTCGGGCCGGCACCGGAACGGCGACCCGGTGAAGGCGATCCTGGTCGCCGCGCTGGTCGCGCTGGCGGTCTCCATCCTGTTCACGCCCTACCTCATCAAGGTGTTCTCCCGGCAGGGCTTCGGCCAGGAGATCCGCGAGGACGGGCCGCAGCACCACAAGAAGAAGCGTGGCACGCCCACCATGGGCGGCACCTCGATCCTCATCGCGATGTGGTGCGGCTACCTGGCGGCCAAGCTCGTCGACTGGCTGACCGGCGGCGGTGACGGGTTCACCGCGTCCGGCCTGCTGCTGCTCTACCTCACCACCGGCATGGGTCTGGTCGGCTTCCTCGACGACTTCATCAAGCTGCGCAAGCAGCGCAATCTCGGCCTGAACAAACGGATGAAGTTCCTCGGGCAGACGTTCGTCGCCGTCACCTTCGGCATCGGGGCGCTGTTCTTCCCGGGCGCCGGAGGACTGACCCCGGCGTCGACCTCGCTGTCCTACGTCCGCGACCTGACGTTCCTCTCGCTCGGCGCGATCGGCTTCGTCGTGCTCTGCTGGCTGCTGGTCTCGGCCTGGTCCAACGCGGTCAACTTCACCGACGGGCTGGACGGTCTGGCCGCCGGGTCCTCGGTCATGGTGCTCGGCACCTACGTGGCGATCGGCTTCTTCCAGTTCCGCAACGCCTGCTGGATGCCGCTGTCGACGGCGGCCCAGGCCGGCTGCTACGAGGTGCGGGACCCGCTCGACCTGGCCGTCATCGCGTCCGCCGCGCTGGCCGGCTGCATCGGCTTCCTCTGGTGGAACGCGCACCCGGCCCGGATCATGATGGGCGACACCGGCTCGCTGGCCCTGGGCGGCCTGATCGCCGGCCTGTCCATCCTGACCAGGACCGAGCTGCTGCTGGTCGTCATCGCGGGCCTGTTCGTGGTCGAGATGCTGTCCGTCGTCATCCAGATCGCGGTGTTCCGCACCCGTCACGTGCGGGTGTTCAAGATGGCCCCGTTCCACCATCACTTCGAGCTGTCCGGCTGGACCGAGACCACGGTGATGATCCGGTTCTGGCTGCTCGCCGCGATGTCGGCGGCACTGGGCCTGGGCCTGTTCTACGCCGAGTGGCTCTCCCTGACGGGCGGCTGACGGTGACCGCGACCGGCCCCGGGCCGGGCGCGCTGCCCGGCCCGGATGACCTGGTGGTGGCCGCCGGCGCGGGGGTGACCGGGCTGCCGGTGGTCCGCGTGCTGGCCGCCCGGGGCGCCCGGGTGGTGGTCACGGCCAACCGGGCCGCCCCGCCCGAGCTGGCCCAGATCCCCGGCGACGTCACCTTCGCCGGCGACCTGGCCACGCCGCCGCCGGGCACCACACTGGTGGTGACCTCGGCCGGCATCCCGCCGCGCAACCCGCTGCTGACGGCCGCCGCGGCCGCCGGCATCGAGGTGATCGGCGAGGTCGAGCTGGCCTGGCGCATCGACCACGACGGACCCCCGGCTGCGGCCCGACGGTGGCTGGTGGTCACCGGCACCAACGGCAAGACCACTACCACCGGCATGCTCGAGTCGATCCTGCGGGCCGCCGGCCGGGAGGTGACCGCCTGCGGGAACATCGGCTGGCCGGTGCTGGCCGCCGTGCTGGCCGGCGGCCCGGACGCGCTGGACGACGCCGCCCGCCAGGAGGTCATCGCCGTCGAGCTCTCCAGCTTCCAGCTGCACTGGGCGCCGAGCCTGCGCCCGGCCGCCGGGGTGGTGCTGAACCTGGCCGAGGATCACCTGGACTGGCACGGCTCGATGGCCGCCTACGGCGCCGATAAGGCCCGGGCGCTGGCCGGGGACGTCGCCCTGGCCGTCGTCGACGACCCCGGCGCGGCCGGCCTGCTGGCCGGGTCGCCGGCCGCCCGCACCGTGCCGATCGGGTCGGGCGTCCCGGCCGCCGGCGCCCTCGGCGTCGCCGACGGCGTGCTGACCGACGCTGCCTTCGGCGACCGGCCACGCCCGCTCGGCCGGGTCGAGGCGGTCCGGCCGCCCGGCGCGCACAACGTGACCAACGCGCTGGCCGCGGCCGGCCTCGCGCTGGCCGTCGGGGTCGAGCCGGCCGCCGTCGCCGCCGGGCTGGCCGCGTTCACCCCGGGCGGGCACCGCAACGTGCCGGTCGCCGAGCGGGCCGGCGTCCGCTACGTGGACGACTCCAAGGCCACCAACCCGCACGCCGCGCTGGCCTCGCTGCAGGCCTACCCGCGGGTGGTCTGGGTGGCCGGCGGCCAGCTCAAGGGCGCCGCGATCGACGAGCTGGTGGTGGCGGTGCGGGACCGGCTGGCCGGGGTGGTGCTGCTGGGCGTGGACGCGCCGCTGATCCAGGCCGCCCTTTCCCGACACGCCCCCGATGTGCCGGTTCTGCCGGTGCCCGGGACGGACGATGGGGTGATGCGCTCAGTGGTCAGCGCGGCCGCCCGGATGGCCGCACCCGGTGACGTGGTCCTGCTCGCGCCCGCCGCGGCGTCGCTGGACATGTTCCGTTCGTACGCGGCCCGGGGTGAGGCGTTCGCCGCCGCCGCCCGGGCGCTGCCCGACGCCCGGCCGGAGCCGGCGTGACCCTGACGTCGCCCTCGAAGAAGCGGTCGGGCGCCGGCGACGGGACATCCGCCCGGGCGACGGCGGACGGGACGGCCGGGTCCGCCCGGGCCCCCCGGGCCGGCGGCGCCGTTCCCGGCCGGCTGCGGTCCTGGACCGGTGCCGCGCGCAAGGCCACGGTCGACTGGCTGGACCGGCCGATGACCTCGCTGCACCTGATCCTGGCGATCTTCGCGCTGATGCTGGGCATCGGCCTGCTGATGGTGCTGTCGTCGTCGGCGGTCACCTCCTACCGGAACCTGGGCTCCTCGTTCTCGGTCTTCACCAACCAGGCCATCTACGCCGCGGTCGGTCTGATCGGGTTCTTCGGCGCCCAGTACATCCCGGTCAAGATCCTCAAGTCGTTCTCGCTGCTGGCCGTCATCGTCTCCATCGCCCTGCTGGTCGCGGTGCTGGTGCCGGGGATCGGTGCGCTGGTCAACGGCGCCCGCAGCTGGATCCGGATCGGCGGCTTCCAGTTCCAGCCCAGCGAGATCGCCAAGCTCGCGCTGCTGCTCTGGATGGCCCAGGTCCTCGCGGCCCGCCGGTCCACCCTCGGCTCGCCCAAGGCCCTGCTGATCCCGGTGCTGCCGGTGTTCGGCCTGATGGCGGCGCTGATCATGATGCAGCCCGACCTGGGCACCACGGTCTCGCTGGCCATCGTGTTCTTCGCGGTGCTGTTCTTCGCCGGGGCACCGTGGTGGATGTTCGCCTCGCTGGCCGGGGCGGGTCTGGCCGGCGTGTTCTACCTGGCCGTATCGGCCAACTACCGGCTGGCCCGGATGCTGTCGTTCATCAACCCGGAGTCGCATCCGGACAGCTCGTACCAGTTGCTGCAGAGCCTGTACGGGATGGGCAACGGCGGCTGGTTCGGGGTGGGCCTGGGCCAGTCGCGGGCGAAGTGGAACTACCTGCCCAACGCCGACTCCGACTTCATCTTCGCCATCATCGGAGAGGAACTCGGCTTCATCGGGGCCGCGCTGGTCATCTTCCTGTTCGCGCTGCTGGCCTACACCGGCCTGCGGATCGCCCGCCGCAACTCCGACCCGTTCATCAAGATCGTCGCCTCGGCGGCCACCGTCTGGCTGGTCGGCCAGGCCTGCATCAACATCGGCTACGTGGTCGGCCTGCTGCCGGTGACCGGCATCCCGCTGCCAATGATCTCGGCCGGCGGCACGTCGCTGCTGATCACCATGGCGGTGTTCGGCCTGCTGGCCAACTTCGCCCGGCACGAGCGGGAGGCCGAGATCGCCCTGGCCGCCGCCGGTGGCAGCCGGATCGCCCGCTTCCTGGGGCTCAAGCCAGCCGGACCCGGCGGCCGCACGGTGCTGCGCCGGCGGCG
>NZ_JBMDXT010000076.1:0-8247 GCF_048594475.1 Nakamurella sp.
TCTCGTGCGGATCGGAATCGCGGTACACGCGGACGACGCGGGTCTCCGCCTTGCCGTACTGGTTGTGGCCGAGCGTGACGGACATGGCACCTAGCTCCCTCGGTAGGTCGAAAATGCGAACGGGGACAACAGAAGTGGGACATGGTGGTGCGCCGTGACGTCGGTGATCTCGAACGTCACGGTGACCTTCGGGTAGAAGCCGGACTGGCCGGAGGCGGCGAAATAGGCCCCGGTGTCGAAGGTCAGGTCGTAGATTCCGGCCGCGAGCGGAACGTCCTTCCCGGCGTCCTGATGACGGTGGCGGCCGTCGGAATCGGTGACCGCGGAGAAAAGGGCGGGGGCCGGATCGCCGCTGCGGGTGAGCCGGATCGGCACCCCCTCGGCGGGGCGACCCAGGCCGGCGTCCAGCACATGGGTGGAAAGGCTCATCGTCGAGACACTCCCGGTTGTGGTTGTCCTCGAGATCATTCTTCCGCTGAGTGGAAGGCGAATCTCTTGTAGTGAAAGTTACCGCCGGTCCGCGGAGTGTGTCAACAGTTTGTTGAAGTCGGCATCACGATATATCCGGGTATCCTCGGTCGGCCATGGAGCAGCCCCGGATCGTCGCGTGGAGCATCCGGCTGCGGCGGGTGCACCGCCGGCTGGCCGACGCGCTCGCGCAGGCTCGGGATTCGATCGAGACCGGGACGCCGGTCGCGCCCGTGGTGGATCCGCTGACCGCCTGCTGGGCCTTCTGTGTTGCGCTGGACGGCCACCACGAGGGTGAGGACGCCGCGCTCTTCCCGGCCGTCCGGGCGGCCCGGCCCGACCTGGCGCCGGTGCTGGACGAGCTCGCCCGGGACCACCGCATGATCGGCGACCTGATCGAGGCGCTGAGCCGCGACCTGTCCGCGGGCGCCCCGGCCGGCGATCTCCTGCGCCACCTTGACGGCATCGAGGCGATCATGACGACCCACGTCCGGTGGGAGGAGAAGCGACTGCTCGGCGTGATCGACGCGGTGACCATGCCGGCCGTCGATACGACGTCGGTGCTGGGTCCGCTCGGGTGAACCCGAACCGTACGGCTCATCGTGCGGCGGGTCCGGATGTGCCATCCTGCGTCGATGGGAACCGCTGAATCCCGCACCGAGCCGGCGGCGTACCTGGCCTGGAACAAGGCCATGGAATGGCCGTTGATCGGGGTGGCCCTGGTCTTCGGGGTGGCGTACGCCTATCAGGTGCTGGCCGAGCCGACCGGGTGGCCCAACCAGGCCTGCGATGTCCTGGCCGTCGGCTGCTGGCTGGTGTTCGTCGTCGACTACGGGGTACGGCTGTCCCTCGCGGCGCACCGCGGTCGGTGGTTCGTCCGGCACCTGCCGTCCCTGCTGGTCGTCGCCCTCCCGGTGCTGCGGCCGTTGCGCCTGGTCCGGCTTCTGACCCTGCTGACGGTCTTCCAGCGGGCGGCCGGCACGGCCCTGCGGGGCCGGGTGGTGGTGTATGCCGCGGCGACCACGAGCCTGCTCGTCCTGGTGTCCTCGCTGGCGGTCTTCGATGCCGAGCGCTACGCACCGGGCTCGCTGATCACCTCGTACGGCGAAGCACTGTGGTGGGCCTGCGTGACGGTGACGACGGTGGGCTACGGCGACGTGTACCCGGTGACCCTGGGCGGCCGGTGCATCGCCGTGGCGATGATGGTGTGCGGTATCGCCCTGCTCGGCACGATCACCGCGATCATCGCGTCCTGGATGGTCGAACAGGTGCGGGAGCAGGAGGAGTCCCAGGAGGCGGCCACCCGGGCCCAGGTCGAGCGGCTGGCCGGCCACCACGACCGCCTCGAGCGCCGGCTGGCCGGCGCGGACGCCTCCGATCGGGTGGCCGGCGGGGCCGGGTCGGACGGCGCCGGTCGTCAGTCGCGGCGCCCCGGGTCGGGCGAGATCGTCACGTAATCGGGGTGTTTGGCCGTCCGGTGGTCGCCCGATGAGCGGCCCTGGACCCGCCGGCGGACCCATGGGGCCACGTGCTGTCGGTAGAACAGGAGATTGTCCGCGAGGCTGCGGCGCGGTTCGACGGGTGTCGGCGGTTCCGCTGCCGGCGGGTGCCCGAGGGCGGCCAGCACCTGGCGGGCGACCCGCCGGTGTCCGGCCGGGTTGAGGTGGATGCGGTCGGCGCCCCAGTAGCCGGGGCGCCGGATCTCCCGGTCGTGCCACATGTCCACGAAGGCCAGGCCGGCCTCGTCGGTCAGCCGCACGATGTCGGCGGTCAGTTCCTCACCCCGGCGGTGGACCACCTGGCCGAGCGGGATACGGGACGTCGGGTCGGGGCCGGCGAGCACGATCAGCCGCACCCCGGCCTCCCGGCACCGGCGCACCACCAGACGGGACAGGTCCATCAACGGACCCATCTCGACGTTCCGGCGCATGATGTCGTTCCCGCCGCCGTTGTAGGTCACCAGGGTCGGGGCGAGCGCGAGCGCCGGTTCGAGCTGCTCCTGGACGATCGGCCCCAGCTTGCGCCCGCGGATCGCCAGGTTCGCGTAGGCGACCGGGGTTCCGGTGGCGTCGGCGAGTCCCTCGGCGACCCGGTCGGCCCAGCCGCGCAGGCTGCCGTCCGCCCGTTCGTCGCCCACACCCTCGGTGAAGCTGTCCCCGATCGCCACGTACCGCACGCCCCGACTGTAGGTCGCCGACCGCGGCGGGGTGGCCGTGCCCCGCGCTCCGGGCGCCGGCGTGTGAAATTCTCATCCCGTTCCGCATCGACAGGGCGCCGGATCGGGCGCGGATCGCGGCACGGGTTCGCACCCGGGCCGTGCCGGGGAGGAGGGCGGCCATGGCCAGGGCGACGCTGCGCGATGTCGCCGAGCGCTCCGGGTTCTCGGTCACCACGGTCTCGCAGGTGCTCAACGACGTTCCCGGGAAGAGGATCCCGGAATCGACCCGGGCGCGCGTGCGGGCGGCGGCGGCGGAGCTGTCCTACACCCCCAACCGGCTGGCGCAGGGGTTGCGCCTGCGCCGGACGAACACCCTCGGCTTCATCAGCGATCACATCGCCACCTCCCCGCACGCCGGTCAGACGATCGTCGGCGCGCAGGACGCGGCGGCCGACTACGGGTCGCTGCTGCTGCTGATGAACAGCGGCAGCGACGAGGAGCTGGAGAACCTTGAGATCCAGGCGCTGCGCGACCGCCAGGTCGACGGGATCGTGTACGCGGCGGAGTACCACCGGGTCCTGGTGCCGCCGGCGGCCCTGACCGGCATCCCCACCGTGCTGCTGGACGCGCGCCCGGCGGCCGGCGAGTTCTCCTCCGTCGTGCCCGACGAGGTGGGTGGCGCGGTCACCGCGGTGAAGGAACTGATCGACCACGGCCATCGCCGCATCGCGTTCGTCACCAACATCACCGAGATCCCGGCGACGGCGCTGCGGCTGGACGGTTTCCGCAGGGCCCTCAAGTCCGCGCACCGCGCCTTCTCCCGGACCATGGTGGTGGAGGACATCTCCGAGGCCCAGGGCGGTTTCCGGGCCGCCCGGGAGTTGCTGGACCGGCCTGCGGCGGAGCGGCCGACCGCCCTGTTCTGCTTCAACGACCGGATGGCGATGGGCGCCTACCAGGCGGCCGCCGAGTGCGGTCTGCGGATCCCCGAGGACGTCTCGATCGTCGGTTTCGACAATCAGGAGCTGATCGCGGCCGGGCTGCGGCCCGGCCTGACCACCGTCGCCCTCCCGCACTATCAGATGGGTCAGTGGGCGGTGCATGCGCTGATGCGCGCCGTCGAGGGCAGCCCGACGGCGGCACTCCGGTCCGAGGTCATGCCGTGCCCGCTGGTGCGCCGGGGCTCGGTCGGGCCACCGCCCCGGGGCTGACCGGCGACGTTCCGATCGGCGAGGCGGCCGCTTCTCGGTGATCAAACGTTCCGGCGCCGTGCCCACACGTTTTGCCGGACGGGGCGGGCCCCGGCTCCGCCCGGCGTCGGCGGGCGGCAGGCGCCGTTCGGCAGTGCCGGGCGGCGGGTTCCGGGGTCATCCGGGCAATAGGCCGTGGGATGCCGAAAGGCGTTTTCTGACAGCTTCTTTCAATTGGAACGGGCAGGGCGGCGGTGGGGCGACGGGCCGAACCGGGCCGGGGCGGCGCGGCGGCGTCCCCGATCGCCTCTTGACATCCGTCGACGGCTCCTCCATCCTTCTCGTGTCAATGCAGAAACGTTTTGGCACTCACTGAGGAGGGTCGGATGGGGCGATCGACGTTGCGGGACGTCGCCGAGCGGTCGGGTCTGTCCATCACGACCGTCTCCCATGTGGTGAACGACGTTCCGGGCAAGCGGATCCCCGTCGCCACCCGGGAGCGCGTCCGGGTCGCCGTGGCCGAGCTGCAGTACACACCGAACCGGCTGGCCCAGGGCCTGCGCCTGCAACGGTCGAACACACTGGGCTTCGTCAACGACCGGATCGCCACCTCGCCGCACGCCGGCCGGACGATCCTGGGCGCCCAGGACGCCGCGGCCGAGCACGGGTCGCTGCTGCTGATGGTGAACTCGGGCGACGATGCGGATCTGGAGAACCGCGAGATCCGGGCGCTGCTCGACCGGCAGGTCGACGGCATCGTGTACGCCGCCGAGTATCACCGGCTGCTGACCCCGCCGGCCGTGTTGCGGGGAGTGCCGACGGTGCTGCTGGACGCGCGCTCGACCGTGGTCGGCTTCTCCGGGGTGGTGCCGGACGAGGTCGGCGGAGCGATGACCGCGGTGCGGGAGTTGATCGACCACGGCCATCGGCGCATCGGTTTCGTCACCAACAGCATGGACGTGCCGGCCACCCGGCTGCGCCTCGAGGGATTCAAGCGAGCGCTCAGGACGGCCCGCCGGACCTTCCGCACCGCGATGGTGGTCAGCGACCTCTCGGAGGCGCAGGGCGGTCACCGGGCGGCCGCGGCCCTGCTGGACCGGCCCGAGCCGATCCGGCCGACGGCGTTGTTCTGCTACAACGATCGCATGGCCATGGGCGCGTACCAGGCCGCGGCCGAGCGCGGCCTGCGCATCCCCCAGGACCTGTCGATCGTCGGTTTCGACGACCAGGAGATCATCTCGGCCGGCCTCCGGCCCGGCCTGACCACCGTCGCCCTGCCCCACTACGAGATGGGGCGCTGGGCCGTCGCCACCCTGCTTCGCGGGATCGACACCGAAGGAAAGGAGCCACCCCGCACCGAGATCCTGCCCTGCCCGCTGGTGCGCCGTGCATCGGTGGGCCCGCCGCCCCGGTCGTGACCCGGGACGACGAGCACTACCCACCCGAATCCCGTCCGCGTTCGCGGACGAACCCGACCGTCCGGTCCGACCGGACGACAGTGAGTTGGAGAAGCTCCGTGGTCAGCACACCCCTGAAGCGCCTCGCAGCAGTCAGTCTAGCGGCGGCGTTGGCATTTTCCCTGGCCGCCTGTGGCAAGGGCAGCAGTTCGGGCGACAGCGCCCAGACCGACGCGAACGGCACGACGACCCTCAAGCTGTGGACCCACAACGCCGGCAACGACAAGGAGTTGGCGGCCATCAATCAGGTCGTCACCGACTACAACGGCAGCCAGACCAAGTACAAGGTCGAGGTCCAGGCGTTCCCGCAGGATTCCTACAACACGTCGGTGACGGCGGCCGCGGCGTCCAAGAGCCTGCCCTGCATCCTGGACGTGGACGGTCCGAACGTCCCCAACTGGGCCTGGGCCGGCTACCTGGCGCCGTTGGACGGCCTGGACGACCAGATCTCGAAGTTCCTGCCCAGCGTCGTCGGGAAGTACAACGACAAGAACTACGCCGTCGGCTATTACGACGTCGCCCTGATCATGGAGGCGCGCAAGTCCGCCCTGGAGGAGAACGGGATCCGCATCCCGACCGCGGACCAGCCGTGGACCAAGGACGAGTTCGCCGCCGCGCTGGCCGCGATCAAGGCCAGCGGCAAGTGGGCCAATGCGCTGGACATGCAGACCGGCAACACCGGTGAATGGTGGCCGTACGCGTACTCACCGTTCCTGCAGAGCTTCGGCGGCGACCTCATCAACCGGGACGACTACGCCAGCGCCGACGGGGTGCTCAACGGCCCCGCGGCCGTGGAGTGGGCGAACTGGTTCCATGCCCTGGCCGCCGACGGCGACATGCCGCTCAAGTCGGGCGCCGACCCGGCGCAGGACTTCCTCAACGGCAAGACCGCGATCCTCTACAACGGGTCCTGGGGGGCCGAGCCGGCCCGCGCCTCCGCCATCGCCGACGACATCCTGTTCCTGCCGTCGATCGACCTCGGTCAGGGCCCGAAGATCGGCGGCGGCTCCTGGCAGTGGGCGGTCAGCCAGGGCTGCGCCGCGCCCGACGGCGCGCTGGACTACATGAAGTTCGCGCTGCAGGACAAGTACGTGGCCTCGGTGTCCGAGGCGACCGGGACGATCCCGGCGACCGATGCCGCGGCGGCCATGGTGCCCGGTTACGAGCCCGGCGGTGACAACGACATCTTCCGCCAGTACTCCAAGCAGTTCGCGCTCGTCCGGCCGGTGACGCCGGGCTACCCGTTCATCGCGACGACCTTCACCAAGACCGCGCAGGACATCCTCAACGGGGCCGACCCGCAGCAGGCCCTGGACCAGGCGGTCGCGGACATCGACGCGAACCAGAAGTCCAACAACAACTTCCAGTAACCGGACCCGTCCGGTCCACCGATCCGGGCGGGCGCCGGCCGCAGTGCCGCGCCCGCCCCATCCCGATGGTCCCGTGAGGAACGCAAAGACGCAGACAATCGGGGCCGCCCACCCCGAACCACCCACCGTGCACCAGATCGAGAAGCTCTCCTTCCGCCGACGTCGCTTCGACCGGAGCAGGCAGTCCCAGCGCATCGCCGCGGCGTGGATGGTCACCCCGGCGGTGGCCCTGTTGCTGGTCTTCATCATCATCCCGATCGTGCTCACCTTTGCGTTGGCCTTCACCAACGCCAAGCTCATTTCGCCGACCGGACCGCAGTTCGTCGGGTTCGACAACTTCGCCCGGCTCTTCGGCGATCCGCTGTTCTGGAAATCGCTGCGGAACACGTTGCTGTTCACCGTGTTCGTGGTTCCGCTGCAGGCGGGCCTGGCCCTGGTGCTGGCCCTGCTGATCAACGTCCGGATCCGGGGGGTCAACTTCTTCCGGACGGTCTACTTCCTGCCGGTGGTGACCTCGATGGTCGTCGTCTCGCTGCTGTGGAAGTTCATGTACCAGCCGGACGGCCTGATCAACGGGTTCCTCGCCATCTTCGGCATCGACGGTCCGGACTGGCTCGGCAACCCGAACACGGCACTGATCGCGGTGCTGGTGATGTCCATCTGGCAGGCCGTCGGCTTCCACATGGTCATCTGGCTCTCCGGCCTGCAGACCATCCCGCAGGACATGTACGAGGCCGGTGCGATCGACGGCGCCGGCAACTGGCAGCGGTTCCGGTACATCACCTGGCCGGCGTTGCGGCAGACCCGCACGTTCATCCTGATCACGATCACCATCCAGGCCTTCGCGCTGTTCACCCAGATCCAGGTGATGACGCAGGGCGGCCCGCTCGATTCCACCTCGACCATCGTCTACCAGTCGGTGCGCATCGGATTCTCGTTGCAGCAGACGGGATATGCCTCGGCCCTGTCCCTGGTGTTCTTCGTCCTGGTGCTGGCGGTCTCCCTGGTGCAGCGCTACCTCACGCGTGACAAGGACGTGAAGAAATGAGTGACACGCTCTCTCCCGCCCCGTCGCCGTCCCGCCCGGCCCGGGCCGGAACCCCGGTGCGGCTGACCATCGGGCGCTACGCGATCCGGTTGCTGCTGGTGCTCGTGTTCGCCCTGCCGCTGCTGTTCATGCTGGTCTCATCGCTCAAGCCGGACACCCAGATCTTCGGCGACCTCAGCTCGATCAACGCGTTCCTGCCGGTCGGTGACGTCTCGCTGGACAACTACACCGCCGTCTTCGACCGGGTGCCGTTCTGGCGGTTCATGATGAACTCCATCCTGATCACCCTGCTGACGGTGGTGCTGGGGCTGTTCGTCAACAGCATGTGTGCCTTTGCCCTGGCGCGGCTGCGGTTCCGCGGGCAGGGGCTGCTGCTCGGGGTCATCCTGGCGACCCTCATCGTGCCGTTCGAGACCCTGGCCCTGCCGCTGCTGTGGTGGGTCAATCTCCTGCCGTACTTCGACGGGTCCATCGGCTGGTTGGACACCTACGAGGTGCAGTTCGTGCCGTTCATCGCGAACGCCTTCTCCATCTACCTGTTCTACTCGTACTTCGA
>NZ_JBMDXT010000077.1:0-1903 GCF_048594475.1 Nakamurella sp.
AGGGGTGTCCCTCCTCTGGCAGGTCGTCTGGCTGCTTCTCTGGTTCTTCCGGCTGGCGCTGCTGGGCCGGATCGTCATCGAGTTCGTCCGCGTCTTCGCCAAGACCTGGCGGCCGGCCGGTGCGCCGGCCGTGGCGATGGACGGGTCAGCGTCCGGTGCGGCCTCCGGCGTAGGCCGGGCGGGTGCCGGCGTAGCCGGCGTACTCCGGCTCGTAGTCGGTCAGCTCGGGCATCTCGGTGTCCGGCGGGAGCAGCATGAACACCTTGGTGGTCACCTTGTCGATCGACCCGCGGAGGGCGAACGCGAGCCCGGCGGCGAAGTCGACCAGCCGGCGCGCGCCGGTGTCGTCCATCTCGGTCATGTCGAGGATGACCGGCTTGCCCTCGCGGAACTTCTCACCGATGATCCGCGCTTCGCTGAACCCGGTCAGCTTCACGGTGACCGGGCGGATCGCACCGGTCGACTCGGCGTAGTCGCGACGCGCCTCCGGGCGGGCCTGCACGGCCAGCGCTCCCTGCGTGACGGGCGGCTCGTAGGCCGGCACCGACCGCGGGGCGGTCTGGTAGGGCGACTGCCGACCGTGGTCGTAGCGGTCGTCGTACTCGGGCTCCCGATCGTGCTCGTAACCCTCCGGGTAGGCCCCGTCGTGGTACTGGCCGTCCGGGTACTCCTCGCCGTACTCGTCCCGGCGGCCGTCCTCCGGCATCAGCCCGAGGAACGCGCCCACCTTGCGCCACGATCCCATGTCCCGATCCTTCCCCTGCTGACCACTGCTTGCCAAACTGCTGCCACGCGAACGATTTCCACGCCTGCCGGTGAGGCTATCCCCGATCGGGGGGGCGAATGTGGCGCGACACACCCTTGATCGACACGTCCTGGTCGCCGGCCGGGCCGATCGTCATGACGCCGCCGGGGTGCGCCAGATCACTCCGGCCAACCGCCCCGTCGGCGCGCCGCGCCGGTGGCTGTACAGCTCGGAATCCTCGTAGGTGCAACGGGAGTCGACCTGGACCGCGGACACGCCGGCGGCCAGCAACTGGCGTCGCAGGCCGGCCCGGAGGTCGAGCCCCGGCGTGCCGCGGGCGGTCAGCACCGCCGACCCCGACAACGTTCGCTCGACCTCGTCCCGCATGCCGGCCGGCACCTCGTAGCAACGGCCGCAGATGCCCGGGCCCAGCTGCACGGAGACGTCCGGGACCGCCGCGCCGACCTGCACCATGGCGTCGAGCAGGCGGCCCGCGATGCCGGCGGCGGCGCCCCGGCGCCCGGCGTGCGCGGCGCCGATCACGCCCGCCCGCTCGTCCCGGGCGAGGATCGGCACGCAGTCGGCCGCGAGCACCCCGAGAGCGACCCCGGGGACGGCGGTGACGATGCCGTCGCACTCCCCCGGCGGGTCGTCACCGGGCCGGCCGACCGTCCGGACCAGTGCGCTGTGCACCTGGTCCATCCAGACGAACCGCCCGGCCGGCAGGCCGACCCGCTCGGCCAGCACCGTCCGGTTCACCCGGACCGCCGCGGGATCGTCGCCGACCGCTCCGCCGAGGTTGAACTCGTCGTAGGGCGCGACGGAGACACCCCCGCGCCGGGTCGTGAACAGGGTTCCGATCACCGGCGCGGGGGTGTGGCCGTGGGCCGAGCCATGGGCACGGACGGCGCGGTCAGCGCTTCATGAACGACGGCACGTCGACGTCGTCGTCGTCCAGATCGACGGCCGGGCGACCGCGGCCCGCCGGCGCGGCACCCTGGTGCGCCGGCGGCTGCGCCGGGTACCGGCCCGGCGCCTGCTGCTGGTAGGCCGGCGCGGTGCCCCGGGCCGGCGGCGGCGGGGTGGCGGCGTACTGCGGCTGCGGGGCCGCGTACTGGGGCTGCGGCGGCTCGACCCGCTGCGGGTGCGAGGAGAAGC
>NZ_JBMDXT010000078.1:0-19160 GCF_048594475.1 Nakamurella sp.
GTCGGGATGGCGGTCTGGTGGCGGTCGCGGACGTCGATCTCCGGGCCCTGGACGGGGCGGGCGCTGCCGATCACCGCCGGGATCAGCGGGGTGCTCAGCACGGCGCTGATCCTGAACCGGATTCCCGGGCTGTTCGGCCTCGACCAGCTGTCCCTGCCGCCGGGGCTGCTGCAGCGGGCCGCGGGAGTGTCGGTCATCGCGGTGGCCCTGGTCGTCGCGCTCGCCGGACTGAATCCGCCCCCGTCCGGGGATCGACGTGCCGTTGCCGGCCGGCCCGATTCCCTCCGAAAGGGCCGAACCCGGCAGGCCGACGACCGGATGGCCCGGCGGTCAGGCGGCCGCGGCGAGCGGCAGCCGCACCTCGAAGCGGCAGCCCGGGCCCTCGTTGTGCACGTCGATCCGGCCGCCGTGGGCCTCGACCAGGCCGCGGGCGATGGCCAGGCCCAGACCCGCCCCGCCGGCCGCGGAGCCCTTCTCCGGGGACCGGGCCGCTCCCCCGCGGAAGGCGACGTCGAACACCCGGGGCAGGTCGTCCGGGTCGATGCCGCCGCAGGCGTCCTGGACGGCCAGCCACGCCTGGTCGCCGGCCTGCCCGGCGACCACCTCGACGGTCCCGTCCGACGGAGTGTGCCGGATCGCGTTGACCAGCAGGTTCCGCAGCACCCGGATCAGCTCGTGGTCCGAGCCGTTCACCACCGGCCAGCCCGGGTCGGCGGACGCGGCCAGGTGCACGCCGCGCTGCCCGGCGGCCGGGGCGGCCGCCTCCATGGCCTGGGCGACGAGTTCCTCGGTCGAGACGGGGCCAAGGGTCAGCCGGAGGGCGCCGGCGTTGATCCGCGACAGCTCGAACAGGTCGTCGACCATCGTGGACAGCCGGGCGGTCTCGGCACTGATCCGCCGGGCGTAGTCGGTGACCTCCACCGGGTCGACCACCACCGAGTCCTCCAGCGCCTCGCTCATGGCGCGGATCCCGGCCAACGGCGTGCGCAGGTCGTGGCTGACCCAGGCGACCAGCTGCCGCCGGGACGCCTCGGCGGCCCGTTCGGCGGCCCGCTGCTTCTCGGCCTCCATCGCGCCGACCGCGATCCGGCGCCCCAGGTACACGGCCACCGGGATCACCACCACGGCGATTAACGCGCAGGCCGTCGCCGCGAACGCCAGCATCGGGGTGTACATGAAGCCGCTGATGCTGACCACGAAGATCAGCACGGCCAGGATCGGGATGCTGACCAGCGCGGCGATGTTGGCCGTGGCCGAACGGTGCCGCAGCAGCGAGAGCACGCCGATCTCGACCGCCCCGGTGGCCAGCGCGGCGAGCAGCGCCCACGGCAGGATGTGCAGCAGGTCGGTCAGCACCGCGTCATCCCGGACCGGGCCCGCTGGCCGGCCCGGCCGCGGCCTCGGCCGGGCCGCGAAGATCACCGTCGAGGCGGTAGCCGACGCCCCACACGGTGACGATCCGGGTCGGCCGGGCCGGATCGGGCTCGACCTTCTCCCGCAGCCGCCGCACGTGCACGGTCACCGTGGACTGGTCGCCGAAGGACCAGCCCCAGACCTGCTCCATCAGCTCCATCCGGCTGAACACCTGCCCGGGATGGGTCAGCAGGAAGTGCAGCAGGTCGAACTCCCGGCTGGTCAGGGTCAGCTCGACGCCGCCGCGCCGGGCGGTTCGGGCGGTCGGGCTCACCCACAGCTCGCCGTCGGCGCTGCTCGCCTCGGCCGACCCGCCCACGCCGGCGATCGCGGCACCGCGGCTGCGGTCGAGCACCCGGCCGACCCGCAGGGCCAGCTCCCGGGGACTGAACGGTTTGACCACGTAGTCGTCGGCGCCGTACTCGAGCCCGACGACGCGGTCCGACTCCTGGCCCAGCGCGGTCAGCATGATCACCGGCACGGTCGAGGTCCGGCGGATCTCCCGGGTCACCTGCAGGCCGTCCAGGCCCGGCAGCATCAGGTCGAGCACGACCAGGTCGGGCCGGCTCGACCGGACCAGGCTCAGTCCGGTCGGCCCGTCGGCCGCCTCCAGCACGTCGTGGCCGTCCCGGGTCAGATACCGCCGCAGCACCTCGCGGACCGTGTCGTCGTCGTCCACGACCAGCACCCTGGACGCTGCGGCCACGTCTCACCCCTTCCCGTCGACCTGACGGTAGGACCACCGGGCCGCGGGGCGCCAGCGGCGGCCCGCGACGACTCCGAACCGTAAGGGGTCACCGGGTCGGCCGAAGCGGCCCGGCCGAGGGCGGGCCGGGCCGGCCGCCCGGCGGGTCACTCGCGGCGCAGGGTCAACGCCCAGCTCGGGATGACGAACGACAGCAGGAATTTCGGCAGGATGCTCTTGCCGCCGCAGCGAAAGCGGACCACGCCGCCGTCGGCGATCTCGAACGCCTGCACCCCGCTGGAGTTCCGACCGCTGCGCACCTGCACGGTGTGCCGCCCGGGCGCCACCGCAAGATCGATCGTCTCGTTCATCGTCACGACGCCGGCCACCGTGCCGTCGACCAGGACGTCGTAGGGGTGGCGCCGGACCTCGGCGCCGATGGTTCGGTGCGTCACCTGCAGGGTCGCTGGCATCGTCGGGGCCTTTCGTGATCGGCACGCTCACCGTCATCCCCCGGATCACGGTGTCCCGGACCAGCATGCCGTCAGGAACGCCGGGTGGCCCCGACGACGACGCGTGCATCCACCCCGGGGTGGTGCGGCCGGGGCAGGCACATCGCCGCACGCACCCCGGAGGGGCCGACCGAGCGTATTCTATACCCATGGGGGTATCGAGGGATCGACCGGCGACGACCGGAGCCCGTCGGTCGCCGGCCGGATGAGCCGGCCACTCATCGTGCGGGACGCCGCCGACCGGTCCGGCCCGTCGAGCCGCTGATGGAGGAGTTGCCATGCGCAAGGTGCTGGTCGTCGACGACGAGCCACCCATCCGGACCGTGCTGCGCGGGTTCCTGCAGGCCGGCGGATTCACCGTCGTCGAAGCCGCCGACGGAGCGGCTGCCCTGGCCGAGATCCGTCGCGAACGGCCGGATCTGGTCCTGCTGGACATCATGCTGCCCGGCATCGACGGGCTGGAGGTGCTGCGGCAGGTGCGGACCTTCAGTGACGTCTACGTCATCCTGCTCACGGCCCGGACCGAGGAGGTGGACACGCTCGTCGGGCTGGGGGTGGGCGCGGACGACTACGTCACCAAGCCGTTCAGCCCGCGGGAGGTCACCGCCCGGGTCAAGGCCGTGCTGCGCCGCGATCGGGTCGGCCCGGCCCGGCCGGATCCGGTGCTGCGGTTTCCGGCACTGACCATCGACCTGCCCGGCCGGGAGGTTCGGGTGAACGACGTGCCGGTCGCGCTGTCCACCCTGGAATTCGACCTGCTGGCGGCCCTGGCCGCCGCGCCGGGGCGGGTGTTCTCCCGGGCGCAACTGCTGGAGAAGGTCTGGGGATACGACTTCTACGGGGACGAGCGGGTGGTCGACGTCCACATTCGCGGCCTGCGGGCCCGGCTGGGCGACCCGGCCGCCGATCCTGCGCTCATCGCCACCGTCCGCGGGGTCGGCTACAAATTCATCGGCGGCCCGCGATGAGGATGGGCCTGCCCCTGCGGCTGTTCCTGTCCGCGGCGGCGGTCGCGGTGACCGGCGCGATCGTCGCCTACCTGACCGTGTGGCTGGTCGCCCCGGCCCTGTTCGAGCACCAGGTCGGGATGATGGCCGGGGGCGGGCGGTCCCCGGGCGCGGGGCCCACCGGCCTGCGGGACGCGTTCCGCTCCGCCCTGACCACCGCCCTGGCGGTAGGTGTGGCGGCCAGCGTCGTGGCCGCCGTCGTCCTGGCCTGGTTCGTCACCCGCCGGCTGGTGCGCCCGCTCGACGCGGTCCGGGCCGCCACCCGGCAGATCGCGGCGGGCGACTACCAGGTCAGCGTGCCCGTGCCCGTCGAGCCCGAACTGGCCGCGCTCGCGGCCGACGTGAACACCCTGGGGGCCGCGCTGGCCGCCACCGAGACCCGGCGCACCCGGCTGCTCGGGGACGTCGCCCACGAGCTCCGCACCCCGCTGACCACCCTCGACGGCTACGTCGAAGGACTGATCGACGGTGTCTTCGCCCCCGACCCGGAGGTCCTCGGATCGCTGAGCGACGAGCTGCACCGGCTGCACCGGCTGGCCGACGATCTGGCCAGCCTGTCCCGTGCCGAGGAACAGGGCCCGGCGCTGCAGCCGGTCGACGCGGATCTGGCCGCACTCGCCCGGCGGGCCGCCGCGCGCCTGGCCCCGCAGTTCGACGATGCGCAGGTCGCGCTCGTGGTGCACGCCGATCGGACCGTGCCGGTCCGCGTCGATCCCGACCGCATCGTCCAGGTGCTGACCAACCTGCTCGGCAACGCCCTGCTCGCCACCGCCGCCGGCGGCTCCGTCACCATCACCGCTCGGCCGACCGGACAAGGCGGCCAGGTCGACGTCGTCGACACCGGCGTGGGCCTGTCCGGACCGGACCTCGATCGGGTCTTCGAGCGCTTCTACCGGGTGCCGGGGGCACCTCGGCGCTCGGCCGGGTCGGGCATCGGCCTGACCATCGCCCGCGGCATCGCGCGCGGCCACGGGGGCGATCTCACCGCATCGTCGGCCGGGCCGGGACACGGCGCCCGTTTCACCCTGACCGTGCCGGCCCGGGCCGGTCATCGAGCGGAGTCGGCCCGCCGGCCGCCTGGCTGACGACGTCCGCCGGGCCGGCCGGCGGACCGGGGTCGGTCAGGACCCGGTCGGGACCCGGTCAGCCCGCACGCCCGGCCCGTCGGTGGCCGGTCCCCATCGGACCGTCGCCGTCCTCCGCGATTCCGTTCCGGGCGCTCATCCCCGCGCCCGCACACGCGCCGCCGCCATCGGTGAACGCCGCGAGATGGTGCTGCGATGCGGTCAGCAGGCGGGTCAGCACCTGGCGGACATCCGGTTGCGTCGTCCTGGCGACCATGTCCTGCAGGTCGGCGATGTCGGCCTGCTCGAGGGCGACACCGACGGCGAGCGCGGCGTCCAGGGATTCCAGCCCCTGCGCCTTCCACCGGTCGTACAGCGCCTGCACCTGCACCGTGGCATAGGTGCCGGCCGGCTGTCCGGCGGCCGGGTCGGCCACGTCGTAGCGGGCCATCAGGGTCCCGACCGCGTCGAAGTGCTGCTGCTCGCTGGCCGCGATCCGGTCGAACACCGGGGCGTCGTAGGTCTGCCCGAACAGCGTGTACAGGTCCCTGGCCATTCGCTCCTCGTCCCGGCTGAAGGCCAGGTCGGTGGCCAGCGTCCCGTCCTGCGCGACCGCCGCCACCGCCGCGGTGGCGTTCTCCGGCGCCGCCGGCGCCGCCAGCGCGGTTCCCACCAGTCCGGCGCCCAGCAGGACGGCCAGACCGCCGGCCACCGCGGCCTTTCCGATGCTCCTCATCGTCCGCCACCTTTCCTTCGTCGCCCCGTTTGCGGGAACGACACCAGTCAACGGCGCTCCGGTGAAGCCAGGCCCACGGCGGCGATGAAGCCTGCGTGAAGGTGCGCCGGACCGCCCGCGAGCGGCGCCGAGCAGCGGCCGTTGGCCTCGCTCCGGGCGATGTGGTGCACTGATGGCATGCCGACCCCGCAGCGTCCCGCGCGGCCCCCGTTCCGGGTGTGCCTGCTGGCGGTCACGCTGCTCTCGGTCGACGACCGGCACTGTTCGGGCCACTGACCGGACGATTCGGCCCGCACGGCGAGTCGTTCCGACCTCGAACCCACCCGCCGGCCCACGCACCGCCAGGACAGACACGATGACCGATCGTCCGCGACCGACCTCAGCCGAACCGCTTTCCCCCGCCGCGCCCGCCCCGGTCGAGGACCCGGCGGCCGGCCGGCGCCACCGGCCGGCCCGGTGGGCGGCCGTCGTCCGCGCGGCGCACCGCGCCGGCGTCCCGTTCTGACCGTTCCCGACCGGCCCTTCCGGGCCGGCGGTCCGGGTGCCGGACCGGGCGGCCGGTGCGGTCGCGGGCCATCCCGGCCCGGCGGACGGCGAACGGGACGTCAGGCCATCGACAGGAACAGTTTCTCCATCGTCTTGGTGTCCAGGGTGTCCTGACCGTCGGACTCGACCAGGCACTGTTTGAGGCCGGCGGCGATGACGGCGAACCCGGCCCGGTCGACGGCCTTGCTGACCGCGGCGAGCTGGGTGACGATCTCCTGGCAGTCGCGACCCTCCTCGATCATCCGCAGCACACCGCCGATCTGGCCCTGGGCGCGGCGTAGCCGGTTGACCACGGCGGTCAGCGACTCCGGGGCGATCTCGACCATGGTGGGTTCCTCCGATGTCGGGGTGGGCCTGCTGGTGGTGCGGTCGGTGCTCATGTCGCCGGCGGCGCCGGCTCCAGCGATCGCAGGGCGTCGGTCAGCCGGGTGCGAGCCTCGGTGGCCACCGCCTGCAGGTCGGGGTTTCCGGTCACGCCGACCATGATCGCTGGATCGATCGCCTCGACCCGGGTCCGGTCGCCGTCCACGCTACGCACCACGACGTTGCAGGGCAGCAGGAGCCCGATCGACGGCTCGATCTGCAGCGCGGCATGGGCCAGCGGGGGCCGGCAGGCCCCGAGGATCACCTGGGGCGCAATGTCCGCCCCGATCTTCGCCTTCAGGGTCGCCTGCATGTCGATCTCGGTCAGCACGCCGAACCCCTGAGCGGCCAACGCGTCCCGAGTGGCGCCGAGGACCTGGTCGAACGGCCGATCGATCGTGACGGCGATCGGGTCGAGGGTCCGGTCCGACCCGTGCGGCGCGGTCATGCCGATGCCGCCGACGCCGCGGCCACCTGGGCGCGCACGTCGTCCATGTCCAGCGCCCGGACGGCCCCGATGAGCTGTTCGAGCGACGGCGCCGGCAGCGCACCCGGCTGGGAGAAGACCAGGATGCCGTCCCGGAACGCCATCAGCGTGGGGATGGACCGGATTCCGGCCGCGGCCGCCAGATTCCGCTGCGCCTCGGTGTCGACCTTGCCGAACACGATGTCCGGGTGCGCGGCGGCGGCCGCCTCGAACACCGGGGCGAACATCTGGCACGGCCCGCACCAGGCGGCCCAGAAGTCCACCAGGACGATGCCGTCGCCGGACACCGCCTCCTCGAACGTGCTCTCGGTCAGCGTGGTGGTGGCCACAGTCGGATCCCATCTCTCGTGAATGTGAACGATACCCTCGGGGGTATCAACCAGCGTACCCGTCGGATCATTCCGGGTCCGGTTCAGCATGCCGGGTGGGGTATCCGACAACACACCCGGGAAGAGCGGCGGCGGGGGTATCGTTGGCTCCGACAGATACCCCACCGGGTATCCAGAACCGGAAGCGAGGATCATGTCCGTCACTGATGTCACGACACCGCCGGTCGCCGCAGAGCCGACGACGGGCCCCGACGTCACCATCGTGCCGATCGATACCCCGACGCTGGGCGACCGCAGCTATCTGGTCCACGACGGACGCGTCGCCCTGGTGATCGATCCGCAGCGCGACATCGACCGGGTGCTCGAGCCGGCCCGCGCCGCCGGGGTCCGGATCACCCACGTCTTCGAAACCCACATCCACAACGACTATGTCACCGGCGGGCTGGCGCTGGCCCGGGCCACCGGGGCGGCCTACCACGTGAACGCCGCCGACCCGGTCAGGTACGAGCGCACCCCGGTCGGCGACGGCGACGTGATCGACGTCAGCCCGGCCCTGCGGATACGGGTCATGTCCACGCCGGGCCACACCTACACCCACCTGTCCTACGTGCTGGAGGAGCACGGCCGCCGGACGGCGGTGTTCTCCGGGGGATCACTGCTGTTCGGTTCGACCGGCCGGCCGGATCTGCTGGGACCGGACCACACGCACGATCTGGTCCGTCACCAGTACGCGTCGGCGCAGCGGCTGGCCGCGGAGCTGCCCGACCACGCGAAGGTCATGCCCACGCACGGATTCGGCAGCTTCTGCTCCGCGACCCAGTCCGAGGCCGCCGCCTCCACCATCGGCGCCGAGAAGCGCTCCAACCCGGTGCTCACCCAGGACGAACAGCACTACGTCGCCGATCTTCTCGCCGGTCTGGATGCCTACCCGGCCTACTACGCGCAGATGGGCCCGGCCAACTCCGCCGGCCCGGCGGCGCCGGACCTGAGCCCGCCGCAACTCGCCGACGCCGCGGAACTGCGTCGCCGACTCGAGAACGGCGAATGGCTGGTCGATCTGCGCGACCGCACGGCCTTCGCCGCCGGGCATGCTCCCGGCACGCTGAACTTCGGGCTCGACGGGTCGTTCGCCACGTATCTGGGGTGGCTGATCCCGTGGGGTACCCCGGTGACCCTGCTCGGCGAGACCGCCGACCAGGTGGCCCTGGCCCAGCGCGAGCTGGTCCGGATCGGCATCGACCGTCCCGCAGCCGCGGCCACCGGCGGGCCGCACCAGTGGACCGACCAGCCGCTGCGCACCGTCGAACGGGCCACCTTCGCCGATCTGGCCCATGTCCGGCACCACCGGCCGGTCACCGTGCTCGACGTGCGCCGCACCCTCGAGCGCGCCGGGTCACGCATCGACGGGACGATCCACATCCCGCTGCACGAGCTGCTGCGTCGCATCGACGAGGTCCCCGCCGGAGAGCTGTGGGTGCACTGCGCGGCCGGCTACCGGGCCTCCGTCGCCACGTCGATCCTGCTGGCCAACGGGCACCGGGTCGTCGCGGTGGACGACGACTACGCCAACGCCGCGGCGGCCGGCCTGCCCGTCATCGACGCCGGACCGGACGGGGACGGCAGCACACCCGGGTCCGGCGCCTGATGCGCGCCCCGGCCCGACGGTCCGGACCGCGGCCATGCTGATCATCGCCGTCGCCGTCGGCGCGCTGATCGGACTCAGTCTGGGCGCGCTGGGCGGCGGTGGATCGATTCTCACCGTGCCGGCCCTGGTCTACCTGATGGGGATGGACACCAGGGCCGCGACGACCGGGTCACTGATCATCGTCGGGATCACGGCCGTCGTCGGGATGGTGGCCCACCGGCGCGACGGCCATGTCCGGGTGGGGCAGGGCATCGTCTTCGGGCTGCTCGGGGCGGCCGGGGCCGTCCTGGGCACCCGGTGGTCGCTCGCGGTCCCCGCGGACGTGCTGCTCGCCGGGTTCTCCGTGCTGATGCTCGTGGTGGCCGCGCTCATGCTGACGCGCCGCCGGGTGCCCGCCCACAGCGGCGGCCCGGCCGCCGACGAGCAGGTGCCGTTCGACGTGCCGATCATCTCCTTCCGGCCGCGGTTCGTCTGCGCCTGCCCCCGGGCCGCCAAGGTCGTCGTGGCCGCCGTCGTGGTCGGTCTGATGACCGGATTCTTCGGCGTGGGCGGCGGCTTTCTCGTCGTGCCGGCGCTGGTGCTGGCCCTGGACTTCCCGATGCCGGTCGCCGTCGGCACGTCCCTGCTGATCATCGCGATGAACAGCGCCACCTCGCTGCTCGCCCGTGCCGGCAGCGGCATCGACGTCGACTGGACCGTCATCGGACTGTTCACCGGAGCCGCGGTGGTGGGTAGCCTGCTCGGCGCGCGCATCGCCACCCGGGCGCGCCCCCGGGTGCTGCAGGTCACGTTCGCCGGGCTGGTCATCGCCGTCGGCCTGTACACCGCGGCACGCAGCATCCCCGTCCTGCTCGGCTGATCGGCGCGCATCGCCCGGTCAGTCGAACAGATCTCGCAATCGCCGTTCCCAGCCCGACCCGACACCGGTCAGCACGGCCGTCCGGCGGTCGTCGGGCAGCCGGGTCAGCTCGACGGTCAGCCGATCGTCGGACAGCTGCTCGGCGACGCCCTCGCCCCACTCGATGACCACGGCGGCCGCGGTCAGGTCGGTGTCCAGATCCAGGTCGTCGAGCTCCAGCGCGCCGCCGAGCCGGTAGGCGTCCACGTGCACCAGGGTGGTGCCGGCCGCGCCGGCCGGCCGGTGCACCCGGGCCAGCACGAACGTCGGCGACGCGACCAGGCCGGTGACGCCCATGCCCTCCGCGATGCCCTTGGTCAACGCCGTCTTCCCGGCCCCCAGCGCTCCGGTCAGGATGACCAGGTCGCCCGCCCGGAGCCGGCCGCCCAGCGCGACCCCCAGCGCATGGGTGTCGGCCGGGGTGTCCAGGGTGATCATCGGCCGGCCCGGGACCAGCGGGCCGAGCGGCCGCGCGGTGCGTTCACCCCGTCGGCGGCCCGCTGCAGCAGCCGGCGCAACGCGTCGTTGGTCAACTCCGGATCCTCCATCATCGTCATGTGCCCGGACCCCTGCGCGACCACGATCTCGGCCTCGGGCAGCACCTCGGCGATCCGCTCCGACCGGTCGAGCGGCGTCATCCGGTCCTGGTCGCCGGCCACGATCATCGTCGGGATGCCGGCCAGGGCGGGCACGGCCGCGGTCTGGTCGTGCGCGAACAAGGTGGGCAGGAATTCGGCGATCACCTCGACCGGCGTCGCCGAGACCATCTCGTCGAGGTAGTCGACCAGCGCCCCGGAGACGTCCTTGCGGGAGAAGCCGAGGCTGCGGGTCAGCATCCAGACGGCGTCCCGGTTGCTGGACCGGCCCCGCTCGAAGATCGCCGGGTACCGGGAGCCGACCTCCTTGATCACCCGGACCAGCGGGTTGCCGCCGACGATCAGCAGCTTGCTCAACTCGGACGGCTTGAGATAGGTCGCGCCCGTGCAGACCAGGCCGACGCCGGCGATCCGCTCGGCGAACAGGTCCGGGTCCTGCGCGGCCAGGGTGAAGATCGCCATCCCGCCCATCGAGTGGCCGATCAGCACGACCGGACCGGTCGGGGCCGCGGTGTCGATGACGCTGCGCAGGTCCGAGGCGAGGTAGTCCATCGTCGAGTGACCCTCGGGGGCCCGCGTCGACTTGCCGTGCGAGCGGTGGTCGTAGAACACCAGCCGGGCCGCCGGCGGAGCCGCCCGGCGGCGGGCCGGGCGGGCCGCATCGGCCGGCGGCGGCGCGCCGAACCCCGGGCCGGCCAGGCCGAGCCGCTGGTAGTGCCAGGAGCCCAGCCGCAGCGTCCACCCGTGCGCGAAGATCACGGTGAGCGGCGCGTCCAGCGGGCCGATCTCCTCGACGTGCAGCGCCACCCCGTCCCAGCTGTCCACCGAGTAGGTCCGGTCGGACGGCAGCGCCTCGAAACCGGGGTCGGCGCCCGGTTCGGTGAGCAGCGCGGCCTGCGCGGCCTGGTACTTGCGCACGGCCATCCGCTGCGCGGTGACGCCGCCGAACGCGGCGGCGCCCACCACCCCGGTGACGATCCCGGCGGTGCCCAGGATGCGGCCGACGGTGCTCATGGCCCGACCGTTCTCATGACGGGGTCCCTCCGACGTGGCGTCGGGGCACCCTCGGCCCGATCCGGGTGACGATCTCGTAGTCGATGGTGTCGCAGTACCCGGCCCAGTCCCGCGCGGTCGGTTCGCCGTCGTCGCCCGGGCCGAAGACGATGGCCGGGTCCCCGGCGGTCACCCGGTCGTCGCCGCAGTCGACGACGACCTGGTCCATGGCCACCCGGCCCGCGATCCGCCGCCGCCGGCCGGCGACCAGGATCTCGCCCCGGTTGCTCGCGGCCCGCGGGATCCCGTCCGCGTACCCCAACGGGATGAGCGCGAGGGTCGTCTCGGTCGCGGTGCGGTAGGTCAGGCCGTAGGAGACGCCCTGGCCGGCCGGCACGCGCTTGGTCAGCGCGACCGTGGCCCGCAGGGTCATCGCCGGTCGCAGGGGCACCGGGGTGGCCACCGGGTTGAGCCCGTAGCCGCCGATGCCGACGCGGGCCAGGTCGAACCGGCTGTCCGGATGGTCGACGAGGCCGGCCGTGTTGGCCAGGTGTCGCACCGGGGGGTCGATCCCCCGGGCCGCGGCGGCCGCGATCACCGCGCGGAAGCGTTCGACCTGCTCGGCGACCGACGGGTCCCCCGGCACGTCCGCGCTGGCCAGGTGGCTCATCAGACCGGTCACCCGGATCCGGCCGGCCCGTTCGGCCGCGGCCACCGCGTCGAGCACCGCGGGCACGTCCAGGGGGCCGACGCCGCTCCGGCCCAAGCCGGTGTCGACCTTGACGTGGACGGCCGGCACCCGGCCGCCGGCCTGCGCGAGCACGGCGTCGAGCTGCGGCCGGCCGGACACGCCCAGCTCGACGTCACGGGCCAGCGCCTCGCCGATCGGCTCGTCCGGCGGCCACAGCCAGGCCAGGACGGGCGCGGTGATGCCGGCCGCCCGCAGCGCCACCGCCTCGCCGGGCGTCGCGACGCCCAGCCGGGTGACGCCGGCGGCCAGCGCGGCCCGCGCGACCGGGACGGCCCCGTGGCCGTAGGCGTCCGCCTTGACCACCGCCATCAGCTCACCGGCCGGGTTCGACGCCCGCATCAGGTCCAGCAGCACCCGCAGGTTGGCCCCGACCGCGGCCAGGTCGACCACGGCCTCGACCCGCGTGCCGGCGGACCGGCCCGTCGGGATCGTGGCGGTGCTGCTGCTCATCCTTCAAGGGAATCACGTTTGCCGACCGGAGGCGGTCCTATCGGCGGTGTCGCTTCGTGTCCGGTCACACAGTGGGTCCACACCGGGTGACCGGCCGGTCAGCCGCCGGGTCCGTCCGGGTCGCTCGCGGGCTCGGTGACCTGCAGGTGGTCCCACAGCGCGTGGGCGCCGAACAGGCCGCGCCGCTGCGCCCGCTGGCCGGCCCGCCCGTGCAGGAACGCCCCGGCGGCGGCCGCCAGCAGCGGCGGGAGCCCGGCCGCGAGCAGGGAGCCGACGACTCCGGAGAGCACGTCCCCGGTGCCGGCCGAGGCCAGCCAGGACGAGCCGGACAGGTTGACCGCGGCCTGGCCGCCGGGGTCGGCGATCAACGTCCGGTGCCCCTTGAGCAGCACGGTCGCGCCGCTGACCCAGGCGGCGCGGCGGACCGCGGCGAGCCGGTCGTCCAGTTCGATGTCGGGGAAGAGCCGGGCGAACTCGCGGTCGTGGGGGGTCAGCACGGTCGGCTGGCCGGCCCGGCGCCGGGTCTGCAGCAGCGACGGCAGGCCGGCCAGGACGGTCAGCCCGTCCGCGTCGACCAGGACCGGGACGTCCTGGCCGAGCACCCAGCGCAGCAGCGTGATCGACTGCCCCTCCGTGCCCATGCCCGGCCCGATCACCCAGGCCTGCACCTTGCCGGCGTCCGCCGGTGAGTCGACGGCGACCACTTCCGGCCACCGGGCGACCACCGGGCCGGCCTGCGGACCGGCGTACCGGACCATCCCGGGCCGGGTGCGGACGGCGCCACCGGCGCAGAGCACCGCGGCCCCCGGGTAGCCCGGTGAGCCGGCGACGATGCCGACCAGGCCGCCTGAGTACTTGGCGGCGCCCGGCGCCGGCGGCGGCAGCATCCGGCCCAGCGTGCCGTCGGTCATCGCGATCACCTCGGCCGGCCGGCCGGACATGTCCATGCCGATGGGCACCGAGACGATGGTGCCGGCCTGCTCGTCGGCGATCAGCAGGCCGACCTTGATCCCGCCGAAGGTGACCGTCACGTCGGCCAGGAAGGCGACGCCGCGGACCCGTCCGGTGTCCGGCTCGACGCCGCTGGGCAGGTCGACCGCGACCCGGAGCGCGTCGGTCGCGTTGGCCTGCCCGATGAGCTCGACGGCGGCCGGTCGCAGGGGCGGGACGGCGCCGATACCCACGATCCCGTCGACGATGACGTCCGCGCCCCGGATCGCGGCCCCGACGGCCGGGTCGTCGTGGGCCAGGATCCGGCCGCCGGCCCGGCGCAGGGCGGCCAGCCCGCCCGGGTGCGACCCGGACGGCTTGAGCAGGGCCGCGGTGACCGCCATCCCCCGCCGGCGCAGGAACGCGCCGGCATACAGCGCGTCACCACCGTTGTTGCCGGCCCCGACGAGCAGCACCACGCGCCGGCCGGGGTGCGGGAACGGAACCCGCTGGGCGACCTCGGCGGCCACCGCGAAGGACGCCCGGCGCATCAACGTGGCATCGCCGTCCCGCTCCAGGGCGATGGCCTCGACGGCCCGGATCTGCTCGACGGTGTAGGCCTCGATCACGGTGTCATCACGGTGCCATTCTCCCGTCCGGTCCCGTCCGGGCCGGTCGGGGTTCCGGCGGCGGGGCGGGCCGGGCCCAGGGCCAGCACGACCGCCGCGGCGATCCCGGCATCGTGCGAGATGGAGATCCGCCAGTCGGCGATGCCGACGGCGGCGGCCGCGTCGGCCACCGTCCGGCTGACCTGCAGGACGGGCCGGCCCCCGGTCTGGGTGACCACCCGGCAGTCGTGCCAGTCCATGCCCGACGGCACACCCAGCGCCTTGGCCACCGCCTCCTTGACGGCGAACCGCGCGGCCAGCGACGCCGGCCCCCGGGGGTGGCCGGTCGCCGAGACCATCTCGTCCGGGTTGAACAGGCGCCGCCCGAGCGAGGGGGTGCGCTCCAGGGCGGCCGCGAACCGGTCGACCGCCACCACGTCGATGCCGACGGCGACGACGGCGCCGCCGGCCGGGACCTGGGGGAACACCTACTCGACGGTGACCGACTTGGCCAGGTTCCGGGGCTTGTCCAGGTCGAAGCCCTTGGCCCGGGCGATCTCGGCGGCCAGGATCTGCAGCGGCACCGTGGTGATCAGCGGCTGGTACAGGTTGGGCACCCGGGGCAGCTCGACCAGGAAGTCGGCGAACGGCGCGACGGTCTCGTCGCCCTCCTCGGCGATCACGATGGTCCGCGCCCCGCGGGCCTGGATCTCCCGGATGTTGGACAGCAGCTTGGAATGCAGCAACGGGTCGGTCACCGGGGACGGGGTGACGATGACGACCGGCAGGCCCTCCTCGATCAGCGCGATCGGGCCGTGCTTGAGCTCGCCGGCGGCGAAGCCCTCGGCGTGCATGTACGCCAGTTCCTTGAGCTTGAGCGCGCCCTCGAGCGCGACCGGGTAGCCGACGTGCCGGCCCAGGAACAGGATCGCCTTGGACGTGGCGATCTCCTGGGCGAGCTTGCGCACCGGGTCCATCAGGGTCAGCGTGGTCGCGATGGCGTCCGGGATCTTGGTCAGTTCCTCGTACTCGCGGCCGATCTCGTCGCGGTACTTGGTGCCGCGGGCCTGCGCGAGGGCCAGGCCGACCAGGTAGTTCGCGGTCAGCATGCCCAGGAAGGCCTTGGTCGAGGCGACGCCGATCTCGGGCCCGGCGTGGATGTAGACGACCGCGTCGGACTCGCGCGGGATCTGCGAGCCGTAGGTGTTGCAGACGGCCAGCACCCGGGCCTTCTGCCGGCGGGCGTGCCGGACGGCCTCGAGCGTGTCGGCGGTCTCCCCGGACTGGCTGACCGCGACGACCAGGGTCTGGCGGTCCAGGACCGGGTCGCGGTACCGGAACTCGGACGCCACCTCGACCTCGACCGGGATCCGGCACCAGTGCTCGATGGCGTACTTGGCGACCAGCCCGGAGTGGTAGGCGGTGCCGCAGGCGACGACGAAGACCTTGTCGATCGTGCGCAGGTCGTCCTCGGACAGCCGCAGCTCGTCCAGGACGATGCCGGACCCGTCGAAGTGACCGAGCAGCGTCTGCGCGACGGCGGCCGGTTGCTCCTCGATCTCCTTGTCCATGAAGAACGGGAAGCCGCCCTTCTCCGCCGCCGAGAGGTCCCAGTCGACGTGGAACTCCTTGAAGTCGGCCTCGCCGCCGGTGAACGAGGTGACCTCGTACCCGGCGGGGGTGATCACCACGAGCTGGTCCTGGCCCAGCTCGACGGCGTGCCGGGTGTGCTCGATGAACGCGGCGACGTCGCTGGCGACGAACATCTCGCCCTCGCCGATGCCGACCACCAGCGGGGAGTTGCGGCGGGCGGCGACCAGGGTCTCCGGCGCGTCCACATGCAGCGCGACCAGCGTGAACGCACCCTCCAGGCCGCGGCAGACGGCGGCCATGCTGGCCGGCAGGTCCCCGGCGGTCGGGCCGTCGGCCATGGTGCGGGCGAGCAGGTGGGCGACCACCTCGGTGTCGGTGTCGCTGCTGAACTCGACGCCCGAGGCCTCCAGCTCGGTCCGCAGCGGGCCGAAGTTCTCGATGATGCCGTTGTGGATGACCGCGACCCGCTGGCGCATGTCGGTGTGCGGGTGGGCGTTGCGGTCGGTCGGGCCGCCGTGAGTGGCCCACCGGGTGTGCCCCATCCCGGTCTGGCCGGCCAGCGCCACCTCGCCGGAGTCGATGTAGGCGTCCAGATTGCCGATCCGGCCGGCCTTCTTCGCGACATGCAGGTCGCCGGCATCGTCGAGCACCACGACGCCCGCGGAGTCGTAGCCGCGGTACTCCAGCCTGCGCAGTCCCTCCAGGACCAGCGGGAGCGCCTGACGGGGACCGGTGTAGCCGACGATTCCGCACATTCTGACCAGGGTAATGGCTGGCCGGGGACCCTCCGGTGAGGCGCGAAGGTTGTCACACCCAGGCAACCGCGACCCCTCTTCCGGGTGCGGCCGGTCACTCCCGTCGCCGTCCCGGCGCGCCGTCCCGACCTCACGGCGGAGGCAGGGTCACCCCGAAGCCGGCCACCGCCAGCCGCAGCACCACCTGGCCGGGGGCGAGCAGGTCGGCGACCTTGGCCGCGGACAGCACCTCCAGTTCGCCGAGCCGGCGGCGGTAGGCGTCCGGCCCGGCGAGCCGGGCGAGCTGCAGCTGCTGGGTGTTGTGCCAGACCTTGGCCCGCGCCTCGGCGAGGAACCGCCGGCCGGCGCGCCGGTTCAGCGGACCGAGCACGCGGTCCAGGGCGGTCCGGTCCACGAACTCGCCGTCCTCCGATCCGACCCGGGCCGCCAGAACACCGTCGATCCGTTCGTGATCGCGCCGCCGCCGGGCCATGAGGACCGGATCGGCGACATCGTCGTCGTCGATCACGGCCAGCAGGGCCCGCGGCAGGTCGTCGTTGACGTGCGCATTGATGCCCAGCAGCACGTGCCGCAGCGGCGGCAGATCGGCGGGTGCGGCGAGGGCGAGCCGCCACGGGCGGGAGGCGTGCGCCGGGTCGGTCACCGCCTTGAGGTACAGATCGGCGAACGCGACGTCCCAGCGCTCCACCCAGTCCGGGTCCTCGAATCCGGCCCGGTCGACGGTCTCGCCGACGGCGCGGGTGGTCCGCAGGTAGGTCCCGCCGAAGTGCCGCCAGTGGGAACGGTCGGGCGGGATGGCGTCCAGCGCCCGCTGCAGGCGGTCCAGGACGACGGCGATGGGGCGGGTGGACGGGCCGGCCGCATCGGCGTCGGCGGGCTCGATGGTCATGGTCATGCCCCTTCTTCGGAATCGACCCATCCCCGGATCGGCCCATTCCGAATCATCGGTGACAATTGCGGCAAAACGGAACCCGGAGGTTTCAGATGACCATTGCCCCCGCATCCCGGCCCGGCCCGTTGACGTTCGACCCGGTCGCCGTCGGTCGGGCCGAGTGCGCCGCCTGGGCCGCGTACTACCGCCGGGAGTGGGTGCCGTTCCTGCGGTCGGCGGTGACGATGGTGCGAGCCGGTTTCGGCATGCCCTGGCCCCGGACGGTGCTCGGAGCCTGGTGGGTGCTGCGGGCCAACCAGCTGTGGGCACCCTTCCCCGACAACGACCCGGACGGGGCGCGGGCGGCGATGGGTCGCTTCTATCGCCTGGTCGTCCGGTCCGGGTGGAGCGGATTCGATCCGGTCCGGGCCGCGGCCCTGGAAGTGCAGTGGTGGCGAGTACATCGGGAGCACCAGCACGACGCCGGCGGGACCGAGAGAGAACTCGTGGACGCGCTCTGCGCGCTCTACGCCTACGTCTACGGTCTGCCCGACTCCGTGGTCCGGCCGGCCGCAGCGCTGCGGGTGGCGGCGATGGACGCCTCGGATCGCTGGGTCGCCGCCGGGTGCGCGACGGACGATCCGCTGCTGGCCCGCGAACGCCGGCTGCTGGTCGCCTCGTTCAGCGCGCTGCGCGACGCGGTCGATCGCCGCCCGGACCGGGCGGACCGGTGCGGGCCGGACCTCCCGAGCGGACCGGGTCAGGCCTCCACCGGCCGCCCACCCCGGGCCAGCACCGACTCCGGCGGGACGCCGAGCAGCGCCGTGGCGGGCTCGGGGACGGTGTAGCCCTCCCGGTCCTCCGGCGCGGACGCGGCCACGGCCCGGACGTCGGCCCAGGCCCGCAACGCGTCGATCTGCTCGGACTGGGTGACCGACAGGGGCACCGTGTTGCCGATCTCGTGCAGCAGATCGTCCGGGGTCAGGGCCCGGCGCTCGTTGAACGCGTCGAAGCAGGATGCGATGACGACCTGCTCGATCTCGGCCCCGGAGAAGCCCTCGGTCGCCCCGACCAGCCGGTCCAGCAGCGCGTCGTCCACGCTGAGCGACCCGAGGGCGGGTCCGGCCTTGAGCCGGGCCGCCAGGTGCAGCGAGAAGATGACCCGGCGCTCGGCGTCGGTGGGCAGGTCGATGAAGAAGATCTCGTCGAACCGGCCCTTGCGCATCATCTCCGGCGGCAGCAGCGCGATCTGGTTGGCCGTGGCGATGACGAACACGGCCGCCGTCTTCTCCTGCATCCAGCTCAGGAACGTGCCGAAGACGCGGGCCGATGTGCCGCTGTCGCCCTGCCCCGACGCGCCGGCGGCGAAGCCCTTCTCGATCTCGTCGATCCACATGACGCACGGCGCGATCGCCTCGGCCGTGCGCAGCGCGGTGCGCATGTTCTGCTCGGACGCGCCGACCAGGCCGCCGAACACCCGGCCGATGTCGAGCCGGACCAGCGGCAGCGACCACGCCGAGGCCATGGCCTTGGCCGTCAGCGACTTGCCGCAGCCCGGCACCCCGGTGACCAGGACGCCCTTGGGCGCCGGCAGGCCGTACGCGGCGGCCTCGTCCAGCCACGCCCCGTTGCGCTTGCGCAGCCAGGTCTTGAGGTTCTCCAGGCCGCCGATGTCCGCCAGCCGCACCGACGACGCCACGACCTCCAGCACGCCGGACTTGGCGACGATCTGACGCTTCTCCTCCTGCACCAGCCCGATGTCGTCGTCGGTCAGCCGCCCGTCGTCGACCATGGCCCGGGCGAACGCGTTCTCGGCCACGAACGCGGTCAGCCCGAGCGCCGCCTTGGCCATACGCGCGGCGCCGTCCGGCCCGCGGGGCAGCGTCCACCCCCCCGAGGCGGTGGTGCGGGCGCTCCTCCCGTCCCGC
>NZ_JBMDXT010000079.1:0-2418 GCF_048594475.1 Nakamurella sp.
AGTAGCCGGGAGTCGGCGAAGATCTCGTTGACGGCACTCGTGCCGACCGGTGTGTGGCGGAAGTTCATGATCGCGGGGCGGTCGTCCGGTTGGTCGTCGGAGGTCAGGACCAGCCGGATCCGGTGGCCGGCCCGGAACCGGCGGGCGTTGGGCACCAGCGGGATGCGGTACTCGACGCGTTCGCCGGCCGGTACCGCTTCGGGGTGCCGGCAGGGCAGTGCCGGCGCGCCGGGGCGGCTGTTGGGTTCGTCGACCGCGCGCAGGGCGGCCCGCAGGAACCCGGCCGTGACGTCGACGGCCTCGCCGGCCTCGTCGACGTCCTGCAGCACCACGATCCAGGCGGTGTCGGAGGCGGTGCTGCTCGCGTGCAGGCGCAGTTCGATGTCGCCGACCACGTCGGTGTCGTGGGCCAGCGGGTCGGTGTCCCAGGCCAGCAGGCCCGGCAGCGGGAAGGGGTTGGCGTTGGGCATCCGGTTCAGGCCGGCGCCCTCGCACAGGTACCGACGCGATGCCGCGCTGTCCGGGCTGTCCGGGTCGCCGCTCAGGGTGCCGTCGGCGGCGAGCGCGAACGCGCGGTGCTCGGCGGGTGGGGGCCAGGCGTCGGCGGTTCGCCATTCGTCCTGGCCGGGCAGCAGGTACCGCACGGCCGGCCCGTCCATGATTCCGGTGTCCCGGCCCTTGAGCCAGTGGTCGAACCAGGCCAGGGCCTCCACGTGCAGGCTTTCCCACGGCCAGGTCAGGCCGAACTCGCCGAGCATGCCCATGCGGACGTTCGGGTTGTGCCGCAACGCCTCCCAGGCGGTGAAGGTCCCGGGCAGGTGCAGCGGCACGTTCTGCCAGTCGCAGCCCAGGTAGACCGGGATGTCGACCTGCGCCAGCAGCGGCAACACGTTCCGGTCGTCCCAGAATCCGTCGCGGACCTGGTGTTCGATGGCGATCTGCTGGAACAGCCGGTCCCACGGGACCGGGTCGTAGTGCAGCCGCATGACCTTCTTGAGCCCGGTGACGGCCGCCTCGCCGTTCATGTGGGCCAACCGGGCGTGGATCCGTGGCTCGTTCAGGACGTGCCGGACGGCGGCCAGCAGCCGGCCCCGCCAGAAGGCGTCGCTGCGCCCGGACGTCACACCCATCGCCGTCACGAAGGGCGCGTCGAAACTGGAGCTGAGCAGGCCGTGGTGATAGGCCGCGTCGTACAGGTCGGGGGTCACGGCCAGCGGGAAGATGGCCTTGAGGTGCGGTGGCTTCTCCACCGCCGCCTCGAGCTGGGCCATCGCGAAGTAGCTGATTCCGATCATGCCCACGGTGCCGTCGCACCAGGGCTGCGCGGCCGCCCATTCGACCACGTCGTGCAGGTCGCGCCGCTCCTGGCCGTCGAAAAAGCCGAAGGTGCCGTCCGATCCGCCGGTCGACCGCAGGTTCACGATGACGTGCACGTAGCCACGGGGGACGAAGAAGTCACTCGCTCCGGCCTCGATGAAACCCAGAGGTGCACCCAGGTTCTGAATCTGCCGTGGGTACGGCGACGCGGCGACCAGGGCCGGGAACCGGCCGCCGTCGTCGGGGTGATGGACATCCGCGTACAGGCGGGACCCGTCGCGCACCCGGATCTCGACGTCCTCGTCGGTGGTCATCCGGTAGCGCGGCTCGGACAGCTCGCGGTAGTCGCGGCCGGTGGTCTGCGGGCCGTTGAGACGGCGCTCGCCCGGTCCGGTGCCGGCCGACTCGATCCTGGTACCCATCCGACCCCCGCGTGGTCCACTGGCGAAATTTCCGCGACTGAGGAAGTCTGGACGATCGGAGGCGCCGGCGCAACGGCTGTGACCTGGAGTGGCGGATGACGGACGGCGGGCGGCGTGGACCCAGCCAGGAACGCGGTGTCGCGATGGATCGCATCGTGACCGTGGCGCGGCGCTCGTTCGCCGAACACGGGTGGGCCGGAACGTCGCTACGGGCGGTGGCCCGCGACGCCCAGGTCGACCCGCGGCTGGTGTCCTACTACTTCCGGACCAAGTCGGCCCTGCTCGAGGCCTGCCTGCGGCCGCCCCCCGGGTACCTCGAACGGATCGCCGCCGTCGCCGGTTCGCCCCTGGCGCACCGCGGCGAGGCGATGGTCCGGGTCCTGCTCACCGCGTGGGACGACCCGGCCATGGCCGAAGTGCTGCGCTCGATCATCCTGACGGCCGCGCACGAACCGATCGCCCTCGAGCGGCTCGGCCGGATCTTCCGGGAGAGCATGATCGGCGCCGTCGCCCGCTCGCTCGACGACGACGAACGTGAACTCCGGGCCGGGCTGGTGGCCAGCCAGCTCGTCGGCCTGGCCATGACCCGCTACGTCTGGCGCCTCCCGCCGATGACCGACCTGCCCGACGACACGGTGGTCACCCTGATCGGACCCACCGTCCAGGGCTACCTCACCGG
>NZ_JBMDXT010000008.1:0-7950 GCF_048594475.1 Nakamurella sp.
GTCCGGACGGAGCGCCGGGCGGCGGTTGGTAGCCGGGCGGCGGGCCCTGCTGGTAGCCCGGCGGGGGCCCGGCCTGGTACCCGGGGGGGGGGCCCGGCGGGGACCCGGGGGGCGGGCCCTGCTGGTACCCGGGGGGCGGGCCGGAGGGGGCGCCGGGCGGCGGGCCCTGCTGGTACCCGGGGGGCGGGCCCTGCTGGTACCCGGGGGGCGGTCCGGACGGGGCGCCGGGCGGCGGCTGGTAGCCGGGGGGCGGGCCCGGCTGGTACCCCGTCGGCGGGCCCGGCTGGTAGGCCGGCTGGAAGGTGGTGGGCGGGGGCTGCGCCCCGGCGGGCGGCGGGCCGGACGGGTCCTTGGACAGCGACGGCCCGCCGGTCCGGATGGGGCCGGTCGAGCCGTGTCCGGTGGCGTCGGGCCCGCCGGATCCGGCTTGCCCCGACGAGGAACGTTCGTCCGGGGCGTCGCCCGAGGGCCCAGGGCCCCCGGGAGGTGGTTGGGTCACGATCGGACCTCCTGGTCGATGACGATGGCCGCCGCGGTCCTTGACGCCCGGCTCACCACGACGGTAGCTCCGGCGCGGCGGGCGATGGTAGCGGACACGCGGCGACGCTGCGTCACGCAAGGCCTCAGACCAGCAGTTTCGCCGGTCGGACCGTCCCGAAGTGGCCGACGGTCACCGCCGGCGGCCGGTCACCCGCCGGCGAACGGCGGCAGCACGTCGAGCACCTGGCCGGGTCGGACCGGTGTGTCGGGCTCGTGGACGGCGACCTCGTCCAGCAGGAACGAGCACCGGGGCAGCACCCGGGCCAGCCCGGGTCGCCGCTCGGCGGCGGCCGCGACGACCGCACCCACGGTCGGCCGGGCGGTCCCTGTGCCGGTGCCGGTCTCTGGGCCGGCGGCCGGCAGGGCGACGGTCTCCTCGGTGACGCCGGCCGCGGCCCGGGCCGCGGCGAAGTAGCGCACGGTGACGACCATGGTCCGGGTCCGGGTGGCCGACCGGTGCTCAGCCACCGATCGCGCTCATCGGCCGGTCGGGTTGCAGGAACGACGGGTCGTCGATGCCGTGGCCGGGCAGCTTGCCCCAGGTGGTGGCCCGCCACAGCCGGGCGATGTCCTCGTCGATCCGGTCGGCGGGCCCACCGCCGCGCAGGATCGCGCGCAGGTCCGTCTCGGCCCGGGAGAACAGGCAGGTGCGGATCTGGCCGTCGGCGGTCAACCGCGTCCGGTCGCAGTCGCCGCAGAACGGCCGGGTCACCGAGGCGATGATGCCGACGGTGGCCGGCCCGCCGTCCACCCGGAACAGCTCGGCCGGCTCCCCCAGCCGGGCGCCCGGGTCCGGGGTGAGGTCGAAGCGGGCGGACAGCCGCTGCTGGATCTCGTCGGCCGTGACCATCCGCTCGCGCGACCAGATGTGGCCGGCGTCCAGCGGCATCTGCTCGATGAAGCGGAGCTGGTAGCCGTGGTCGAGGGCGAACCGGAGCAGGTCGGGGGCCTCGTGGTCGTTGACCCCGCGGAGCAACACCACGTTGATCTTCACCGGGGTCAGCCCGGCGGTGGCCGCCGCCTCGAGCGCGGCCAGCACGTCGGGCAGGCGCCGCCGGCGGGTGATCCGCTCGAACGTGTCCGCATCGAGCGAGTCCAGCGAGATGTTGATCCTGTCGAGGCCGGCCGCCACGAACTCGTCCGCGCGCCGGGCGAACCCGATGCCGTTGGTGGTCAGGGACAGCTCCGGGCGCGGGCGCAGCGCGCCCACCCGAGCGAGAATGCCGGCAAGCCCCTTGCGCAGCAACGGTTCCCCGCCGGTGAAGCGGATCTCCTCGATGCCGAGACGCTGCACCGCGACGGTGATCACCCGGACCAGTTCGTCGTCGGTCAGCAGCTCGCCGGCCGGCTGCCAGTCCAGGCCGTCGGCGGGCATGCAGTAGGTGCAGCGCAGGTTGCACCGGTCCGTCAGCGACACCCGCAGGTCGCGGGCCCGCCGGCCGTGCCGGTCGATCAGGTGCGGGGAGTCGCCCCGCCCCGCCGCATCCGGGGTGGCGGACACGCCCGGGCCACCCACTCGTGGGATACCAAGGGCAACGGGGGTCACCCCGCCAATGTAGTTGGCCGAGCGCGCGAGGCCACCATGGAGGCATGAGGACCGGGCGCGGGCGATCCGGCGACGCAGGAGCCTGATTGCCGAGCGTGGTCGTCATCGGCCGAGCGCGTGAGGCCACCATGGAGGCAGGAGGACCGGGCGCGGGCGATCCGGCGACGTAGGAGCCTGATTGCCGAGCGTGGTCGTCATCGGCCGAGCGCGTGAGGCCGCCATGGAGGCAGGAGGACCGGGCGAGGGCGATCCGGCGACGCCGGAGCCTGATTGCCCGCGGGACCCTGACCAGGGCCCGGGCGAATGGGTCATAGTGGAACGGGGTGGCGCGAGGAGGACTGCGGTGCGTGAGGTGCTGGCCGAACTGCTGCACTGGTGGTCCGCGGGCGAGACCGTCGGGCTGGCCACGGTCACCGGTACGTTCCGGTCGGCCCCGCGCCCGCCGGGCGCGGCGATGCTGGTCGGGCCGGATGGGACCGCCGTCGGCTCCGTCTCCGGCGGGTGCGTCGAGGGCGCGGTGTACGAGCTCGCGCAGTCGGTGGTCGCCTCCGGGGTCCCCGTCCCGCAGCGGTACGGGGTGTCCGACGACGACGCCTTCACGGTCGGGCTGACCTGCGGCGGCATCATCGACCTGTTCGTCGAGCCGGTGTCGGCGACCACGTTCCCCGAGTTCGGGTCGCTGGCCGCGTCGATCCAGGCCGGCGAGCCGGTCGCGCTGGCCACCGTGACGGCCGGGCGGCCCGAGCAGGTCGGCCGGCACCTGGTCGTGTGGACCGCCGACACGGCCGGCGGGCTCGGCTCGGCCCGGCTGGACGACGCCGTCGGCGACGACGCGCGCGGCCTGCTGGCCAGCGGCCGGACGGCCTCGCTCACCTACGGTCCGGACGGCGAACGGCGCGGTGAGGGGCTCACCGTGTTCGTGTCCTCGTTCGCGCCGGCCCCGCGGATGCTGGTCTTCGGGGCGATCGACTTCGCGGCCGCGGTGGCCCGGGTGGGGTCGTTCCTGGGCTACCGGGTGACCGTGTGCGACGCCCGGCCGGTCTTCGCCACCGCCCGCCGCTTTCCCGACGCCGACGAGGTGATCGTCGACTGGCCGCACCGCTACCTGCGCGCCCAGGTCGAGGCCGGCGCCCTGGACGGCCGGACGGTGATCTGCGTGCTCACCCACGATCCGAAGTTCGACGTGCCGGTGCTGACCGACGCGCTGCGGCTGCCGGTCGCCTACGTCGGCGCCATGGGGTCCCGGGCGACCCACGCGGACCGGCGGGCCCGGCTGCGGGCGGCCGGCCTCACCGTGGCCGAGCTGGCCCGGCTGGCCTCGCCGATCGGGCTCGACCTGGGCGCCCGCACCCCGGAGGAGACGGCGATCTCGATCGCGGCCGAGATCGTCGCCCGCCGGTGGGACGGTGCCGGGCGCCCGCTCTCGCGCACCTCCGGCGCCATCCACCACACGCACCCGGTCGCCGATCCCCGGCCCGCCCCGGCCGGCTGATCGGCCGGCGTCGCGACGCCCGGGCGGACGCCCCGGGTGCAGGCCCCGCCGGCGGATGCAGAAAGTCAGGCGGTGGCGTTCGGCACGCCGGCGTCGCCCAGGTCGTGGGCCAGTTCCTTCTCGTCCTCCTCGGACAGCGAGGTCTTGAGCAGCTTGCCGCCGAAGGGGCCGATCCGGTCGGCGAACTTGTCCTCGGTGATCTTCGAGGCCATGATCACGACCGCCGAGTTGCCCGGCTCGAGCAGGGCGTTGACCTGCGAGCGGAACTCGTCGTTGATGCCGGACTTGCCGAGCTTGCCGAACAGCGCGCCCATCAGGCCGCCCAGGGCCAGGCCGAAGAACGGCACGAAGAACAGCAGGCCGATGAGCATGCCCCAGAGCGCGCCGGAGGCGGCGCTCATGCCGACGATCTTCTGCGGCGTCTCGACGTGGCTCTTGCCCTCGGCGTCGACGTTGACGATCGCCAGACCCTGCAGCTCGACGACGAAGTCGCCCTGCATCGCCAGCACCTCGTTGTAGGCCGATGTGGCCTGATCGTGGTTGTCGTAGCCGATGACGATCAGCTCGGACATGGTTGCCTCCTGCGGCTGTCGAAAGGCGGAGCGGACGCCGAGGAGTCGTGGTGCGCACGGTCCGACCTCGGCGCCGAGGTCGCACCGCCGGAATCGGAGAAGTCGTCCGGCGGCAAACCGATCTAAGCACAGCGGTTCCGGTGCGCCGTCGTCCGAGACGGGTAATCACGGCGTCAGGGTCTTCCGTTGCTGAACGTAGTCGTGTTCTACTCTCTGTAGTCGGCTGGATCGACAGGTTTCAGGTCCGTCGGATCTGCGGCCGCTAGTCCACCTCAGGGGTAAGGGGACTCCCATGGCGGGTGTTGCACAGGAACGTCCGGTCTGGCACGCGGTGGCCAGGGTGATGGTGTGGGACGAGGCGGGACCACCGCGCGCGATCGCGCAGGTCATCGGCCAGTCGATCCCGTCGGCGACGGTCGAGGTCGCCGGCGACATCGACGAACTCGTGCAGCGGTGCAGCGCGGAGCGGCAGGACATCGCGTTCGTCGCGGTCCGGTCCCGCGGCGAGTGCGCGCTGCCGGGGATCGAGCGGCTGCGGCGGGCGTGCCCGCTGACCCGCGTGATGGCCTACGGGACGAGGGTCGACGGTGCCGCCATGGGTCGGGCCGTGGCCGCCGGGGCCGGCGGCTTCGTCATCCTGGAACCGGACCGGGTCGCGGTGGCGCCAGAGATCGAGAAGATCCGGCTGCCGGCCTGGCCGCCCACCGGAGTGCAGCGGCGGCCCCCGACCGGGCGGGCCTCGCTCACGCTCACGGTCACCGAGCGCGAACTGCAGATCCTGCGGGGCATGACCGACGGCTGCTCCAACCTGGAGATCGCCAAGCAGCTGTTCGTGTCCGAGGACACGGTCAAGACCCACGCCCGGCGGCTGTTCCGCAAGCTCGGCGCCAACGACCGTGCCCATGCCGTCGCGCTCGGCATGCGGTACGAGCTGGTCGGCTGAGCCCGGCCGGTCCGGTCCCCGGTCCGCCCGATGCGACGATGGGCCGATGCCCGCGCGTAAGGACGTCACCCTGGTCGCCCGGGCCGCCATGGGCGCGACCTACTGCGTGTGGGCGGCCACCAACGCATCGCCACTGGGGCTGTTGCGGCAGGTGGTGGCCATGCGCGGCGGTGCGGCCGCGCCGTCCGACGGGCCGGCCCGGGATCTGCTCGCGGCCACCAGGCGCACGCTGATCGCCGGCCGCTCGGGAGTGCCCAGCGTCGGCGCCGACCAGTCGGCGCGGTTGCGGGAGGTCGGCGAACGGGAGCTTCGCGGGGTGCTCCCCCTGCTCGACCGGATGCCCGCCGACGAGGCCGAGCAGGTCCGGACCTGGCTGGTGGACGTGGCCATCGGGGTCGCCGGGGCCGGACCCGACCGGTCCACCGACGAGCCGATCAACGCGGCCGAGGCCGGGGCGATCGAACGGGTCGGCGAGATCCTGATGGGCCGAGTCGGTCCCGTCGAGGACGCGGCCGGCGGCGGCGTCACCGGCGGCCGGTGATCACCAGGGTGGCCAGCAGCGCCGGCAGTGCGACCCAGAACACGATCGTCAGGATGGTGCCGGTCCAGGAGAGCACGTACCCGGTCCGGCCGAGCCGTTCCAGGGCCAGCGTGCGCACGGGCGAGGTCCAGCGCATCGAGCGGTACGCGCGGATCAGATGCAGCCGGTCCTGCCAGATCCGCACGGGCCGCTTGACGATGTCCGGCCCGATGACCGAGCCGGTGGCGTGCCGGCTCAACGGGTAGGCCAGCAGCAGCGCGACGACGCCGGCCCCGAAGCGCAGCAGCACCCCGGCCGCGGCGATCGCGAACGGGGACAGCAGCGCCCGCAGAGCCTGGCCCGGCGTCGTGATGTCGGGCAGCGACTCGAAATGGTTGCCCACCGTCAGCAGGAAGTAGATGAGGCCGACGACGAACAGCGCCGGCGCGGCACCCCGGACCACTCCGACCACGATCAGCGCGAGCGGGTCGAACCGGCCCGGCCGCAACACCGAATCCGGGTCGAACGCGACCAGCGGCGGCGACACGTCCCCCCACCTCACCGTCAGGCCAGGGCCGGGATCACCTGCGTTTCGAACAGCTCCAGGCTCGAGGTGTCGTAGGCCAGGTCGGGGAAGTAGGTGATCGCGTACGTCATGCCCAGACCCTTGAGCTCGGTGAGTTTCTCAACGATCTGCTCGGGCGTGCCCACGCCGGGCAGGTCGCGGAAGCCGCCGAGCTGGCCGGCCGCCTTGTCCGCCCCTATCAGGCGGGTGTAGATCTCCTCCAGCCGGTCGAGCTTGTCGGCGACCTCCTTCTCGTCCCGGCCGATGATCACGTTGTAGTTGGCCGAGCGGGTGATCGCGTCGTAGTCCCGGCCAAGCCGGCCGCAGTGGTCGGCCAGCACCTGCGACTTGTGCGCGAACCCGCCCGGGGTGCCGTCGAAGTTGGTGTAGTCGGCGTACTGCGCGGCGATCCGCAGCGTGACCTGCTCCCCGCCGCCTGCGATCCACAGCGGGATGCCGCCCGCCTGCAGCGGCAGCGGGCGCACGATCGCCCCGTCCACCTGGTCGATCCGGCCGTTGAGGGTGGCGACCCCGTCCCGCCAGGCCTGCCGCATGATCTGGACGCCCTCGTCCAGGGCGCGCAGCCGTTCCCGCGCGGGCGGGAAACCGTAGCCGTAGGCGCGCCATTCGTGCTCGTACCAGCCGCCGCCGATGCCCATCTCGACCCGGCCGCCGGAGACGATGTCGGTGGTCGCGGCGACCTTGGCCAGGTAGGCCGGGTTCCGGTACGACATGCAGGTGCACATCTGGCCGAGCCGGACCCTGGACGTGCTCGCGGCGAACGCCGCCATCAACGTCCACGCCTCGTGGGTCGCCTCGGTGGAGGGCGTCGGCGTCGTGTGGAAATGGTCGTAGACCCAGATCGACTCCCACGGGCCGTCGTCCGCGCGGCGGGCGAGCCGTGACATCACCGCCCACTGCTCCGCCGGGTCGATGCCGACCAGATCGAACCGCCAGCCCTGCGGGATGAAGACCCCGAACCTCATCGTCATGACGGCCAACGGTAGTCCGGCCGCGACCGCAGGAGGATGCCGACGTCCCGTCAGGTCGGGACCTTCGACCCAGGTGCGCCGGCGCCGGGCGGACAACCATATGAGACGTCCGATACCGCGTCGGGATCGGAAGTCCTCAAGGAGATGACCACCATGGCCACCAGCACCACCGGCCACGCCCCGGTCCTGGGAACCGGAGCATCGACCGTCACCATCACGTCCGGCGGCGCCATCGCCATCGCGCTGCTCCGGCTGTCCATCGGATTCGTGTTCCTGTGGGCGTTCCTGGACAAGTTCTTCGGGCTCGGCTACTCGACCCCGGGCGAACGGGCCTGGATCAACGGTGGGTCACCGACCAAGGGCTTCCTGTCCCATGTCGACGTCGGCCCGTTCCAGTCCGCGTTCAATTCGATCGCGGGCACCTGGTGGGCGGACACGCTGTTCATGCTCGGACTGCTGGGCGTCGGCCTGGCCGTCATGTTGGGTGTGTTCATGAACGTCTCGGCGGTCGCCGGGTCCCTGATGATGCTGCTGATGTGGGCCGCCGAATGGCCGCTCGCGCAGTTCGCGTCCACCGGTGATCCGACCGGTTCGACGAACCCGTTCATGGACTATCACTTGATCTACGCGCTGGTGCTGATCGTGCTGGCGGTTCTCGGGGCCGGACGCTACTTCGGGATCGCGCCGTGGTGGGCACGCGTGACCGGTGGCCAGGCCTGGCTGCGCTAGCGCTCGAATCGGCGAAGACCCGCGTAGATCAAGCCGAACTCCCGCCGCCCC